>NZ_JABWEF010000011.1:0-243323 GCF_013369445.1 Duganella sp. BJB1802
GGGGCGCCGACCGCGATGGCATCGAACAAATCCGCCGCAACCTGCCGCAGGCCGTGCTGGCGCTGTCGCCCCGTTCGCGATTGGTGTCGGTGCAGGACTATGCCTACTTCGCCCAACGCTTCGCCGCCATCGGCCACGCGCAGGCCGCCAAGCTGGCCGACGGCGGTGCGAGCGTCGTGTACGTCACGCTGGCCGGCGTCGGCGACATCCCGCTCGATCCCAAGGGCGCGCTGCTGGAAGACCTGAACCTGGCATTCCACACCTACGGCGATCCGGCGCTGCCGGTGCAACTGGGCGTGCGCGAACTGATCGCGCTGGTGGTGCAGGCCAAGGTCGCCATCGACGCGGACGCAGACTGGAACGTGGTCGAGCCGCGCCTGCGCGCCCGCTTGCTCGACGCGTTCTCGTTCGATCGCGCGCAGCTCGGCCGCTCGGTCTACCTGTCCGCCGCCGTGGCGGCCATGCAAACGACGCCAGGCGTGGCATGGGTCGACGTCGACGTCTTCGGCGGCATCTCCGAACTGGCGCTGCGCGACAAGGATGCGCTGGCGGCGGCCGTGGCGGTGCTGGAGCAGCAAGCCAGCGGCGGCGCGGTGCAGCAGTTGGTGGCCTGCGCGCCCGCCACGGCGGCGGCCGATGCGCCGCAGTCGCGCCGCGACCAGATCGCGCAGCGCGACGGCGAATTGCCGCGCTTCCTGCCGGCGCAGATGGCCATGCTGGCGCCCGACGTCCCCGGCACCCTGGTGTTCAACCTGGTCGAGACAGAGGGCAAATCATGCTGAACTCCCCGGACGCCCTGTTCCAGCTGCTGCCAGCCTACATCCGCCAGCGCGACGCGCAAAGCGGCGGCGCCTTGCAGCAGCTGATGGCCATCATCGGCAAGCAAGCCCAGTTGATAGACCGCGATCTGCTGCGCATGTACGACAACAACTTCATCGAGACCTGCGAGCCGTGGGTGGTGCCCTACATCGCCGAACTGCTCGGCTACCAGCCTTCCAGCGGCGCGGATGCCTCGCCGGCGCTGGCACAATACCTCGCACCACGCCGCGAGGTAGCCAACAGCATCGCCTTCGAACGCAGGAAAGGCACGCTGATGGTGCTGGAGGAACTGGCGCGCGACCTGGCGCACTGGCCCGCCGTCGCGGTGGAATTCTACCGCCGGCTGGTGCAGGCCCAGCACCTGGACCACCTGCATCCGGACCGGCCCGCCACCGCCGACCTGCACAACGCCGCGCAGCTGCAACACACCGGCTCCCCCTTCGACACCTTATGCAGGACGGCCGACGTGCGCCGCATCAGCAACGCCCAGTCGGCCGGCTGGTACAACCCGGCCAGCGTGGGCCTGTTCGTCTTCCGCCAGCGCCGCTACAGCGTCACCCGGACTTACGCCAGCTGCCAGCGCGAAGCCGGCCAGCATTGCTACGCCTTCTCCATCCTCGGCAACGACGTCGCGCTGTACCGCAAGCCGGAGCCGCCCGCCCGGTTGCCGCTGCTCATACTGCGCGGCGAGCTCGAAGCCGAGCCAGCGCCCGACGCCAGTTCCGCCAGCGCCGATCCAGCGCTGTACGGCCCGGGGCAGAGCCTGTGGATCACCGTCCCCGACTGGCCAAGGAAAGGCGACCAGGGACAAGTCCCCGCCTCGGCCGTCATTCCGGCCGACCTGTCCAGCTGGTCGTATCGGGTTCCGAAGAACCATGTCGCCGTCGATCCGCAACTGGGCCGCATCATGTTCCCCCTCAAGCAGCGGCCGCAAAAGGGCGTGCTGGTGAGCTACGGTTACGGCTTCGCGATGGACCTGGGCGGCGGTGAATACAGCCGTCCCGCGCTGCCCCTGCCCGCGCGCGTGACACGCGTACGCGTGCGCGCGGCCGAACATGGCGCCCCGGAACCCGGCACCTTCCGCACCATCGGCCTGGCCATCGACGACTGGCAAACCGCCCGCGCCGGCCCGCCGGAGAAGCGTCCCGAAGCGGCGCTGGTGGTGGAACTGGCGGACAGCGGCAGCTACCACGGCGCCATCCACATCACGCTGGGCCAAGGCGAATCCGTGTGGATCGTCGCCGCGCCGGGCACGCGCCCGGTCCTGCTGCTGACCGACGAGCGCGATGGCGCCGCCGACCGCATCTCGGTGCAAGGCGCCACCGGCAGCCGCCTGACGCTCGACGGCCTGCTGGTCGCCGGCCACGGCATTGACATCTCCCCGCGCCTGCCGGACGACGGCGGAGGCATCGACGTCACCCCGCGATCGCCGGAAGACCGCGAGGCCATCGCCATCGCACCGGGCCTGGCGGCCGACGGCGACGGCGGCACCAACACCGGCGACCTGTGTCAGGTATGGATACGCCACAGCACCCTGGTGCCAGGCTGGGGCCTGTCGTGCGACTGCCGGCCCACCCACCCCGGCCAGCCCAGCGTCGTACTCGACGGCAGCGCCGCCTGCCTGCGCATCGATCACAGCATCACCGGCCCGGTGCAGGTGGCAGGCACCGACGAGGCCGCGCCCATCGTCGTCACCGACAGCATCATCGACGCCATGGACATCAGCCAGCCCGCCATCGCCGGCACCCAAGGCGACATCGCACTGGCCTTGCTGACAATCGCCCGCAGCACCATCATCGGCGAAGTGGCGGTCCACGCGATCGCCCGTGCCGACGACAGCCTGTTCCTCGGCAAAGTCGAAGTCGCGCGCAGACAGACCGGCTGCGTCCGCTACTGCTACCTGCCGGCCGGTTCGCGCACGCCCCGTCGCCACCGCTGCCAACCGGACGACCCCATCGCCGCCGCGCGCGCCAAGGTCGACGCCGACACCACGCTGACACCCGCCCAACGCGCGGCGCGCAAGGCCATCGCATCCGCCGACACCGCGCTCAGGGTGCGGCCGCACTTCGAATCGCTGCGCTACGGCAGCGAACTGTACGCCCGCCTGCATCCATCCACCGCCGCCGAGATCGCCGCCGGTGCACAGGACGGCTCCGAGATGGGCGTCTACCACGATTTGTTCGAGCCGCAGCGCCTGGCGCTGCTCAACGCCCGCCTGGCCGAGTACGTGCCCGCCACCTTCGAGGCAGCCACGCTGCACGCCCACTATCCATCCGCATCGTCCCAAGAGGCCAAGCCATGAATGGAGATTTCGCCCGCGTCACCTTCGACTCCGCCGCCCGCTTCAGCCGCGTGCTGCTGCAACAGGGCCGCATCCTGCTGGAGGCCGACTTCAACGAACAGAGCGCGATACACCACCACTACCTGCGCTCGTTGATCATCGACCTGATCGGCCGCCACTGGCGCGCCGGCGACAGCTTCACGCTGGCCGCCGATCCGCAAGGCACGGCCGACTTCAGCATCAGCGCCGGCCACTTCTACCTCGACGGCATCCTGTGCGAGAACGACAGCGCCTGCAGCTACGCCACCCAGCCCTGGCCCTACTTCCCGGACGCCGAACACGAGCCACCAACAGCGGGCGGCCTCGCCTACCTGGAATGCTGGGAACGCCACGTCAGCGCGCTGCAATATCCCGGCCTGCGCGAGGTCGCGCTGGGCGGCATCGACACCGCCTCGCGCGCGCAGATCGTCTGGCAGGTGCGCGTCGCCAGCCAGCCGTGGGTCGACGCCCACCTGGCGCTGGTGCTGGGCGCCCTCCAGCTGAGGCTGGCGATCGCCAAGCCGGAGGACCGCCCCCCCATCCAGCTCGTCATCGACCATGTCACCGCCACCCAAACCGCCTTCACCAACGCGCTCGCCAACTTCCCCGGCGCGGAGGCCGACTGCGCCACCGCCGGCGACCTGCTCGACGCCCTGGACGCCGCACGCCCCCTGATGCGCGCCCGCGCCGTCCACGACGCCACGGAGGACGATCCCTGCTCGCTCTCGGCCGACGCCGCCTTCCGCAGCCGCGAGAACCAGCTCTACCGCATCGAAGTCCACGACAGCGGGCTGGCCGACGGCCACGCCACAATCAAATGGTCGCGCGAAAACGCCTCGGTCGTATTCGCCATTCGCGGCGCGCCCAAGCTCGATGCGGAAAGCAACAGCATCTCGGTCGAGCTGGAGAGCCTCGGCCACGACCACCGCACCGGCCTGTGCGAAGGCCAGTGGGTCGAGCTAACCGGCGACGCCTTCGAATTCACGCCGGTCGCGCCGCCGCTGGGCCAGGTCTCGAAAATCGACCGCACCCGCCAGACCATCGTCATCCAGCTGCAGCAAAAGACCACCGTGGATTTCGCGCATTGCACCTTGCTCAAACGCTGGGACCAGCACGACGGCGTGAATGCCGCCGGCGTGTTGCAAATCGAGGAGCACAACAGCGCGGTCTGGCTGCCGCTGGAACGCGGCGTCGAAGTGCAATTCCGCGTGGGCGGCTACTACCGCACCGGCGACTACTGGCTAGTGCCGGCGCGCGTCGCCAGCCGCGATGTCGGCTGGCCGCAGGTGGCGGACGGTCCGGCCGCGAATTCCGCCGCACGGCGTGCAACGCCACCGCGCGGCGCTGGCCTATTTCAAGCGAGACGCCGCCGACGGCTGGCAATTCGGCCGCTGCGGTTGTTCGATGCTGCCGCTCTGCCCCTGACCGTCCCGGCCACCTCTGCACAACCATGCCTTTTACTCAATATCAGCATGACACCAACCGTTGGATTGTCGTCATCGCCCGGTCAAATAAATGACCGAATACTTGATCGCAATCACTGCCAGGTGTAAAAAGTAAAGAGTACATACCGCAGAGCGACGCCCTTCGCCAAAGTCGCCCCGCCATCCAGCAGGAGACTGAACGTGAAGCTATCGGGCGTCATGCCGTTGCTGCTTGCCTGCGCCATCGGGCAGGCAGCGGCGCAAAGCGGAATCAGTGTGTATGGCGTGGTTGACCTGGCCATCGTCTCGGACCGCGACTCCGGCAAGTCCACCACCGCGATCAACAGCGGACAGCAGACCGCCTCCCGCCTCGGCATCAAAGGCATCGAAAACCTCGGCGGCGGCGTGCGCGCCAGCTTCGTGGTCGAATCCCAGATCGAAGCCGATACCGGCAATCCCTCGTTCGCCGGGCGCCCGTTTGGCAGCCAGAGCTGGGTCGGCCTCTCCGGCGCCTTCGGCAGCGTCAAGCTGGGGCGGATGTTCACACCCTACTTCGGCGCCATCGCCACCAACGATCCCTTCGACGCCAAAGGCCCGGGCGAATCGACCCGCGTGTTCCAGGATTCCGGCGTCCGCATGGACAACACCGTCAAATATTCGCTGCCCGACCTGCATGGCTTCCACGGCGACCTGGCTTACGGCGCCGGCGAACAGGCCGGCAACGCCAAAGCCAACCGCCAGATCAGCGCCGACGCCGGCTACACGGCGGGACCGATGAACATCGAGCTGGCCTATCACGACAGCAACGACGCGGCCGGCGTCCGCCTGGCGCGCAGCACGCTCGTCGCAGGCAACTACGACTTCGGCCCGGTGCGAGGCTGGTTCGTGCTGGCGCGCAGCCGCAACGACAAGACCCTCGACACACGTGACATGCTCCTAGGCGTCAGCATCCCGCTCGGCCGCGACCTGATCGCCGCCGACGTGGTGCACAAAAGCGACCGCTACTTCCAGAACGCCAACGCCACCCAGCTCGCACTCGGCTACTACCACACGCTGTCGAAGCGGACCAATCTGTACCTGGTCGGTTCCAACCTGCGCAACGGCAGCGAGGCGAGCTACCAGGCCGCGCTGCCTGGCGGCACGCGGCGGCTGGTGGCCGCCGGCATGCGGCATCAATTCTGAGCGGAGCGCGCCATGTCCCCATTCCGCCGCATCGCCCCGCTGTTGCTGGGTGTCCTGTGCACCTGGAGTCCGGCGGCCCGGGCCGACACCGTCAGCATGGCCTTCGGCGAAAAGATACCGCCCTTCTGTTTCCCCGAAACCGATTCCGGCATCGAAGTGGAAATCCTGCGCGAAGCGCTCGCCTTTCGCGGACACACCATGAAGCCCCACTACTACCCCTTCGCCCGCATCCCGGTGGCCTTCAAGGCCGGCGACGTCGACGCCGCGATGACCGACCTCGGCGAGGACATGGAAAAATGGGGCGCGTTCTACGGCGATCCGGCCGTCTTCTACGACAACGTCTTCATCAGCCTCAAGGAACGCCACCTTGTCATCAAGACTCCTGACGATCTGCAAGGCCTGACCGTGATCTCGTTCGCCGGCGCCGCCAAGCGCTATCCCGAATGGCTCGACGGCGTCAAAAAGGCTGGCCACTACTTCGAGCAGAACGACCAGGCCCTGCAAGTGCTGACGCTCGATCGCGGCCGCTACGACGTCGTGCTCAGCGACCGCAACATCTTCCGCTACTTCACCCAGCAACTAAAACTGAATAAATCGTTTCACCCCAAGCCCGTCGTCGAGCAGAGCTTCGTCAAGTTCAATCCCATGGACTACCGCGCCATATTCCGCGACAAGAAGATCCGCGACGACTACAACGCCGGCCTGAAGAACCTCAAGGACAGCGGCCGCTTCAACGCCATCTATCAAAAATACCTGGGCGACGCCAGCCATCCCTGAGCGCCATCGCCTTGGCAAAGCGTTCATAGAGCTTCGATCCAACATCTTCGGCTATAATTTCGCCATGTTAAAAATGGCGAAGCGACAAACACTGCACATCTGGATAGCCCTGCTGGCCATCCTGTTCAGTGCGATCGCGCCCGGCGTCTCCAGCGCGCTGGCCGCCACCGACACGGTCCAGGTCTGCACCGTGGACGGCTACAAAATCGTCAAGCTGGCCGGCGCCGACCAAGGCAAGACACCGGTCTCCGCAAAGCACGCCATGGAACACTGCGCGTTCTGCACCCTGCATGCGGACGCCCACCCGCTATCTGGCGCGCCGTCCGTCCCGCTCGCGCTCCATGCCGGCCGCGACACCTACCCTCCTCTGTTCTACACCGCACCGCGATCGCTGCACACCTGGTCCGCGGCCAATCCGCGCGCACCGCCCTTCCTCGCCTGAGTTCCTTCAGCGGTACCGCCGTTTGCCGGCGGTGATCCATCACGAACTTTCGAGGCGACTCCATGATCGCAGGCACTCCCATGGCCGGAACTTCCGGCCTGTATCGCCGCATCTGGCGCTGGCACTTCTTTGCCGGCCTGGTATGCGTACCCTTCATCTTTTCGCTGGCCGCCACCGGCGCCATGTATCTGTTCAACCGGCAGATCGACGACCTGGTCTACGCGCGGCAGATGCTGCGCCAAGAACCGGCTGGCAAAGCCACGCCGATGCCGGCGTCCACCCTCATTGCCAACGCGCTGCACGCCTGGCCCGGCCAGGCCAAGGCATTGAACCTGCCGGCCGACGACCGCCACAACGCCCAGGTCGACGTGGTCCAGCCGGACGGCGCGACCAAGCAGGTATTTGTCGACCCGGGCACCGGCGCCGTGGCGGGCGCCATCGACGAAAGCCGGCGCCTGATGACCATCGTCAAGCATATCCACTCGCTGGCAATCGCCGGCGACGGCGGCAAGGCGGTGATTGAAATCGTGGCCGGCTGGATCATCATGCTGATGGCCAGCGGCGCCTACCTGTGGTGGCCACGAGGCCGGCGCGCGGGCGTGGTCTCGATCCGCCGCCAGGCGCAAGGCCGCGTGTGGTGGCGCGACCTGCACGCCGTAACGGGCGCCTTCGGCGGCGGCGTCATCCTGTTCCTGGCATTGACCGGCATGCCGTGGTCCGTGTTTTGGGGCAAGAACGTCAATGCCTGGCTGAGCGCCCACGACCTGGGCGTACCGGACGGCATGTGGCGCGGCGTGCCGAAATCCACGCTGCCCGCCAACGCCCTTGGCGACCTGCCGTGGACCCAGCAACAGCAAGCCGTGCCGGCATCCGGCGATCCGCATGCGGAGCACAAAGCTGCGCCACATCAAGTTCGCTCCGGCCCCGGCTACGACCTGCTGAACAATTCCGCCATCGCCAGCCCGGACGCCATCGTCACCCAGCTGGCGGCCATGGGCATCGATCGCGGCTATCGCCTTGCGCTGCCCGGCGACCCGCGCGGCGTCTACAGCGCGATCTACATGCCGGGCCAGGTGGCGGCCCATCGCGTGGTCCACATCGATCAATACAGCGGCAAGGCATTGATGGACATCGGCGCCGACCGCGTCGGCGCCATCGGCCGCGTCACCGAATGGGGCGTGGCCGTGCACCAGGGCCTGGAATACGGCACGCCGAACCTGCTCGTGATGCTGGCCGGTTGCCTGGCGCTGATGGCGCTGTGCGTCAGCGGCATCGTCATGTGGTGGCAGCGCCGGCCCGCCGGCAAGCTGGCCGCGCCTGCCCTCAGGCACGGCGACCAACTGGCGAAAGGCGTGCTGCTCATCGCCGTCGTGCTGGGCTGCTGCTTCCCCTTGCTGGGCGCATCGATGCTGGCCGTCCTGCTGCTTGACACCTTGATCGGGGCGGTGCGCCGTCCCGCAGTCTAAACATAACCAACCGAGTACCTTATGAAAACAATTAACTTCCCACGTATCTTGATGTTATCCACCATGTCGTTGGCGCTGCAAGCCGCCTGGGCCGCGGAGGACGCATCCCCGGCCATCGACCCGCAACATACGGTGATCATCTCCGCCATCGGCGAAGGACTGCACCCACGCCCGAACGGTGCCAGCGACACCACCCTGTTGTTGAGCTCCGTTCCCGGCTACAGCTCGGCGCAGGCCGGCGGCGTCTCCGCGCTGCCCTTCCTGAACGGACTGGGCGACGACCGCCTCAAGATCCGCATCGACGGCATGGAAATCACCTCGGCCTGCGCCAACCATATGAACGCGCCGCTGTCGTACATCGCGCCGACGCAGATCGGCCGCATCGACGTGCTGGCCGGCGTCACGCCCGTCAGCGCCGGCGGCGACAGCATCGGCGGCACCATCGCCGTCAGGTCCGCGCCGCCGGTGTTCGCCGACAAGGCCGAAGGCCTGCACACCAGCGGCAAGCTCTCGCTCGGCGGCCGCAGCAACGGCGACGCCGTGACCAGCGGCGTCTCCGCCAACATCGCCAACGACAAGATGAGCCTGGGCTACAACGCCAGCTACGCGCGCAGCCACAGCTACGACGACGGCAACGGCCAGCGCGTGCTCGACAGCCTGTATGAAAGCATCAACCAGTCGGCCGTGCTGGCCTTCCGCGACCAGCAGCAGCAACTGACGCTGCGCGCCGGCATCCAGCACATCCCGTACCAGGGATTCCCCAACCAGTACATGGACATGACCGACAACGACGGCAAGTTCGCCAATCTCGGCTACGTGCGCAAGCTCGGCTGGGGCGAGCTGGACGCCAGCGCCTACTGGCAACGGACCCAGCACGACATGGGCTTCTTCTCGCCCGAACGCGCCGGCAACATGCCGATGGTCACACAAGGCCGCAACGCCGGCTACGCGCTCAAGCTGACGATGCCCGTCGGCGAAGCCACCCGCCTGCGCGCCGGACAGGAGTACCACACCTTCCGCCTGGACGACTTCTGGCCGGCCGTGCCGCGCTCGATGATGATGGGCCCGCAGACCTACGTGAACGTCAACGACGGCCAGCGCGACCGCGTCGCGCTCTACGCCGAAGCCGAGACCGAGCACAACGCGCAATGGACCACGCTGCTCGGCGCCCGCTGGGAGCAGGTGCGCATGGACGCCGGCGACGTCCAGCCCTATTCCAACAACATGATGAACGCGGCGGACGCCGCCGCTGCGGCGGCCTTCAACGCCCGCGAGCGCAACCAGCGCGACGGCAATCTCGACCTGACGGCGCTGGCCCGCTTCGACGCCGACGCGACCAGCACCTACGAGCTGGCCGCCGCCCGCAAAACCCGCTCGCCCAACCTGTACGAGCGCTACACCTGGGGACGCGGCACAATGGCAATGACCATGACCAACTGGTTCGGCGACGGCAACGGCTATGTCGGCAACATCGACCTGAAGCCCGAGACCGCCTACACCCTGGCCTTCACCGCGCACTGGCACGGCGGCAGCGGCGCGGAGGCCTGGTATGTCAAGCTCAATCCGTACTACAACCGCGTGCGCGACTACATCGATGTCGACGTGGTGGGCCAGTTCAAGCCCTACAGCAAGGCCAGTCGCGGCGCCTTGCTGCGCTTCGCCAACCACGACGCCCGCCTGCATGGCGCCAACCTGTCGTGGAGCGTGCCGGTGGCGGCCAGGCTCAAGTTCACCGGCACCGCCGCCTACACGCGCGGCAAGCGCACCGACGGCGGCGACCTGTACCACATGATGCCGGCGAATACCCTGCTGACGCTGGAACACAGCAGCGGCGCCTGGACCAGCCAGGTGGAAACCAGGCTGGTGGCCCGCAAGAAGAAAGTGGATGAGCAGCGGCTGGAGCCCGTCACGGCAGGCTACGCGTTGCTGAACGCCCGCACCACCTACCAGTTCCGCAAGAACACGCAACTGACGGCGGGCGTGAGCAATCTGCTCGACAAAGCCTACGCCGATCCGCTCGGTGGCGTGTACCTGTCGGGACTGCGGGCGAATGGCGGCGCGCTGCAGCCATTGCCCGGATACGGCCGCTCGGTCGATCTCGGCCTGACGATCTCGTTTTAAGCCAGCATGCGCGCGACGGCTTCCGCCAGCGTCGCGCTCATGCCGATATCGTTGCTGACGTGGCACACCGTATCGCAAGTGACGATGCGCCCGGCGCCGGCCGCCTTCAGCTCGGCGTACGCCGCATCGGCGAACAGCGCGTGCACGCCGACGCACACCGGCGGCGGACAGGCCGCCGCCTTCAACTGCTCGACGGCCGCGATCATGGTGCGCGCGGTGGACACGATGTCGTCCACCAGCACCGGCGTCCTGCCGGCCAGCACGTCGGCCGGCGGCAAGGACACGGCAACCTCGCGGTCGCCGCTGCGCACCTTGCTCAGCACCGTGTAGGGACAGCCCACGCCGGCGGCCACTTGCGCCACCCACTGCTCGCTCTCCTCGTCCGGCCCCACCAGCACCGGCCGCTCCACGTTGGCCGCGATCCAGCGCGAGATCTCCGGCGCGGCCGGCACCACCTCGGTCCGCATCGTATAGATTTCGGACAAGCTGTGGAACCGGTGCAGATGAGGATCGACCGTCACCATCCAGTCGCAGCAGCCCGACAGCAGCCGCGCAAAGTGCCGCGCCGTCACGCCTTGTCCCGGCGCGAAGACCGCATCCTGCCGCATGTACGGAAGATACGGCGCCACCAGGCCCACGCTGCGCGCGCCCAGTTCCCGCGCCACGCAGGCGCTCAGGTACAGGTCCATGATCTTGTGGTCCGGCCGGTCCATCGCGCCGACCAGGATCAGATCGCGCTCCGCCACGGCGGGCGCCATCTGCGGACAGGTTTCGCCGTCCGGGAACCGATGCAGCAGCAGCTCGCCGGCGTCGCAACCCAGGTGGCCGCGCAGATGGCTGGCGAAATGTTCGGCGCCGGGCAGCGCCATCAACATCGCATTCATCACGCCTCCTGAATCGAGAAAATATCGTCCTCCGCCTCGGCATAGGCCAGCGCATAGGCCAGCTCGCCGGGCGACTCCGCGTGCAGCGTCAACAAAGGCTGGCCCGCGCTCAGCAAGGTGCCCAGCGGCGCATGCAGTTCCAGCCCCGCGGCTGGAGACTTCGGCGCACCGGCCAGCTTGGCCAGGCGCGCCAGCCGCCGGTTGTCGATCGCGATCAGGCGGCCCTGATGCAAGGCCGTGATCACATGCGTGTACGCGGCGCGCGGCGGTTCGCGCATGCCGCCTTGCGCCTCGCAGATCGCCTGCATCTTGGCCCAGGCCGCGCCGCTGTCGAGCACCCCGCAGGCCAACGCCAGGCCTTCGCCGGGTGCGGCCTTGCCGCCCATCTCCAGCACCCGCCCGGCCAGCAGCAAGGCGCGCTGACGCAGGTCGGCGGGCGCATTGGCCTGGTTCTGCAACACGGACAGCACATCCCACGCCTCCAGCGCCGGACCGATGCCGCGCCCGACCGGCTGCGTGCCGTCGCTCATCATCACGCTGACGCTGATGCCCAGCGCCTTGCCGACCGCATCGAGGCGGTGCGCCAGCGAATGCGCGGCCTGCTGCGAACGCACCTTGGCGGTACGTCCGACCGGCACGTCGATCACCACATGGGTGGAACCGGCAGCCACCTTCTTCGACAGCACCGACGCCACCATCAGGCCGTCGCTGTCGAGGCCCAGCGGACGCTCGACGCGGATCAGCACATCGTCGGCGGGACTGAGCGAGACCGCGCCGCCCCAGGCGATGCAGCCGCCCTCGCGCTCGACCACGCGGCGCATGGTCGGCAGGTCCAGCGCCACCGGCGCCAGCGTCTCCATCGTGTCGGCGGTGCCGGCTGGCGACGTGATCGCCCGCGAGGAGGTCTTCGGAATAATCAGGCCGCACGCGGCCACGATGGGCACGACCAGCAAGGTGGTGCGGTTGCCTGGCAGGCCGCCGACGCAATGCTTGTCGACCACCATATCGGAGTTCCAGTGCAGCCGCTGGCCCACTCCCACCATGGCGCGGGTCAGCGCGATGGTTTCGGCCACGTCCATGCGGTCGCCCGAACAGGCCGTGATCAGGGACGCCAGTTCGATCTCCGAATAGCGCCCGTCCACCACATCGCGCACGATGGCCTTGGCCGCGTCGCCGCCGATGGGACGGCCGTAGATCTTGGCGCGCACCGCCGACATCGACGCCACCGGCTGCGCGTGCGCCACGCGCAAAGGTTCGCCGTCGTTGCCGCCCAGCGCGCGCCAGGCAGCCTCCGACAAGCCCAGCTCGCAGGTCTCGATCCATTCGCCGTGCACCACGTTGAGCGTGGCGACAATGTGCTGGTCGCCGCGCCAGATCTCGATGCGCGAACGCGATTCGAAGCCCTCCGATTTGCACACCGGGCAATCGCTGCGCAGGTAGGCGATCGGCTCCTGATAGGTATCGACGCACAGGCGGCGCAAGCTCAGGCCGGCCACCGAGCCTGCGGATTGCAGTCCGGCGTCCGGCGTTGGCATGCGGGTCATGTCAGCTCCTGCTGTTCCAGGTATTCGGGCACGTGGCAATTCCAGTGCAGCTGCTCTTCGATGCGGTGACGCAGCGCGTCCGCGGCCGCCGGCTCGCCGTGCGTGATGAAGGTGCGCTTGGGCGCCTGCTCGAAGTGGCCCAGCCAACTCAGGATCTCTCCCGCATCGGCATGCGCGGATAGATTGTCGATCTGTTTCACGCTGGCCCGCAGCGGCACGTACTCGCCATAGATCTTGATCTCCGGCGCGCCGTCGAGCATGGCCGCGCCGCGCGTGCCGCCGGCCTGGAAGCCCGCGAACAGGATTGTGTTGCGCGGATCGCTGGCGAAGGCCTTCAAGTGATGCAGCACACGGCCGCCGGTCGCCATGCCGCTGGCGGCGATGATCACCATCGGCAGCCGGCGCATATTGAGCGCGATCGATTCCTCCACGCTGTTGACGATGTGCGCGGCATGGCACATGGCCTCGCACTGCTTGTGGTCCAGGCGATGCAGGTGGCGGTGCTTCTGGTACAGCGCGGTGGCGTCCGTGGCCATCGGGCTGTTGAGGTACACCGGCAGCGCCGACGGCAGCTCGCCCCGCTCCTTGAGCTGGTGGATGGCGTACAAAATGGACTGCGCACGGCCGACCGCGAACGCCGGTATCACCGTCACGCCGCCGCGCGCGGCGGTCTCGCGGATGGTCTGGCCCAGCAGGATGGCGGGATCGGCCGGATTGTGCACGCGGTCGCCGTAGGTCGATTCCAGCACCAGGTAATCGGTGCGGGCGACATGGCTCGGCTCGACCATGATGGCGTCGTGCAGGCGGCCCAGGTCGCCGGAAAAGGTCACATTGCGCTCGCCGTCGCTGATGGTGACGATGGCCGCGCCCAGGATATGGCCGCCCAGCGCAAGCTGGCCGCGCAGCTTGCCGCAGATATCGAACGGCTTGCCGAACGGGACCGGCGAAAACAGTTTCAGCGCGCGCTCGGCGTCGTCCTCGGTGTACAGCGGCAGCGCCGGCGTATGCTTGGAATAGCTGTGGCGATTAGCGTGGCCCGCCTCCTCTTCCAGCAGGCGGCCGCTGTCGGGCAGCAGGATCTTGCACAGGTCGTAGGTGGCTTCGCTGCACAGGATCTTGCCGCGGAAGCCGTTCTTGACCAGCAGCGGCAGATAGCCGCTGTGATCGAGGTGGGCGTGGGTCAGCACCACGGCCTGGATTTCAGACGGGTCGACCGGCAGGTCGGCCCAGTTACGCAAGCGCAGTTGTTTGTAGCCCTGGAACAGGCCACAGTCGAGCAGCATGCGCGAACCGCCCGACGTGAGTAGATATTTGGAGCCGGTGACAGTGCCGGTCGCTCCAAGGAATTGTATTTTCATAGTGTTCACCTCGTGTGGATGCATGGGGCGCCGCAGCGCCCCGCCTTCCTCAACGCAGCATGTCGGCCTTCAGAAAATACTTGCGCGCATACTTCAGCAGCTGGCCGTCGCTCGGATGATCGGAGCTCTCCACCGCCATCACACACTTGGCCACGGCGGGATGATGGGTGATCAGATACTTCATCAGCTCCAGCTTTTCCTGCGCCGGGCCGACAATCAGCACCTCGGTGGCATCGCTCAACGCATGGGCGACATCGTCGAAATAATGTTTGCTTTCAGCCGTGCGGCCGGAACCGACGGCGCCCGATTTAGTGTGCAGATGCGGATGCGTCGACACAGTCTTGATGACCTCGTGGTCGGCGGCCTCTGCATTGAAATGAATGACGTGCGCTTGCACGTGGTCTATCCACGCTACGACATGATTGAATGACATTTGATGCTCCGGTAGAGTGAATGGGATGCTGAACGAAAAGTCGTTCAGCGACGAGATTCAGTCTATTGATCTGAAGCAGCAAAATCCTTGATGCAAATCAAAATCCTCATATGTCGCCCCCGTACAGCTGCCCGGCGCCGCGTACCGACGCCCGCAGCGCGGCGGCGGCCTGTTCGCGCATCCCCGCCTCGTAGGTGGCGACGGCCTGGTCCAGCGTTGCCGCGCCGCCCGCCGCGCCAGCCAGCTGCGTCGCCAGCAAAGCGGCATCCAGGAAGGCCGTATTGCATCCCAGGCCGCTGGCCGGGCTCATCGTGTGCACCGCATCGCCCAGCGCCGTCACCCTGCCCTGGGGCCAGGCTTGCGGCGGCGGCGACTGCCGCACCGGCAGCATGGTGAGCATTCCCGGCGGCGTGGCGGCAAACACGGCGCGCAATCCCGGCGCCCAGCCAGCGCTGAGATCGGCGATGCGGCGCCGCGCATCGGCCTCGCGCGACATCATCCCGGCGGAGACGCCCAGCCGCTGCCGGCGGCCGATCAAGGCCCAGTAGAGGTAGTCCTCCACCGGGCTGAGGCCGCCGCTCCCGGCCGGCGGGAACCGCATGGGATCGATGACCATGGCCAGCTGGCTGTCGAAGATCACCGAAGTGCCGCCGCGCAGCGCATCGGCGATCGACAGGCTGGCGCCATCGGCCTTCCCGTAGATGCAGACCACGTCGGCATCCAGGCCGCGCATCGCCGGAAAGCACTGCGCGGCGACGCGGGAATTGCTGCCATCCGCGCCGACCAGCAAGTCGGCCCGATAGGCCGAACCGTCGGCGAAGTCGAACGACACGCCATCGCCGCCATGCCGGACCACACCGCGCAGCTCCTTGTTGAAGTGGACGTGCTCGGCGATCCCGCACATCAGCACCTCGCGCAGCGTGTGGCGATTGGCCTTGAGATCGGCCGGTCCCGGCTCCTCGGAGCGCCAGGCATCGTTCCAGCGTGCCACGCCGTTCAACTGCACGTCCAGCGCCTGGGGCGGATTGAGCTCCGCCCCGCAGCTTGCCTCGAACAAGGCGAACAGCTCCGGCGGCAGGCAGCGCCCCAAGGCCGCCTGGCCGTCGCCGTTGATGCGGATGCGATAGCCTTGCGAGCGGCTGTCGAGCGCCGCGTCGCGCTCGAACACGGCGAAGGCGACGCCGTGCTTTTTCAATCCCTGCGCCAGGCACAAGCCTCCAAGGCCCGCGCCGATAATGGCGACCTGAAACTCTTGCATGATTTCCCTTTCTGATGACGAAGAGCCTCAGTATTGGACAATTCACGCTTGCAGTGATAACGTTGTTTAGTCTAAAAATAACGAATTTGAGCCATGCCGAAAAATCACAGCGAACGCCTCGACGGTCCGGACCTGATCGTGCTGTGGGGCGACGCCGGCCCGGAGCGCGAGTTCCAGCTCGGCACGCGGGAATACGACTGGCATCGCCACCGGCGCGGCCAGGTCTTTTGCGTGGAGAGTGGCTTGGTGCACGTACGAACCGCCTCCGGCTCATGGCTGCTGCCGCCGCAACGCGCGGGCTGGCTGCCGCCGGGCGAGCTGCACAAGGTCAGCGTCAGCGGCGCGATGAGCGGCTGGACCGTGCTGCTCACGCCCGCCGCCAGCAAGCACTTGCCGCCGCAGCCGACCGTCATCGGCGTGACCGAGATCATGCGCGCGCTGGTGCGGCAAGCCGCCACTTGGGCGGAACAAACGGCGCTGACACCGCCGCAAAAGCGCATCCTGTCGGTGCTGCTGGACGAATTGCAGCAGCAGCCGCAAGCGGCCCTGCACCTGCCGATGCCGCAGGACCGGCGCCTGCTGCGCATCACGGCGGCATTGGCCGCGACGCCGGCGGACGGCCGCGGCCTGGCCGAATGGGCGGCATGGGCGGGCCTGTCCCCGCGCAGCATGAGTCGCCTGTTCCGCAGCGAGACCGGATGCAGCTTCGGCCAATGGCGCCAGCAATTCCTGCTGTCGATCGCGCTGGAGCGCCTGGCGCAAGGCGAATCGGTGAACGCCGTGTCCGACGCACTAGGCTACGCCACGACCAGCAATTTCATCGCCATGTTCAAGCGCCACTTCGGCGCATCGCCGGCGCGCTACTTCCGGAACTGAGCGCCAGCGCCGCACCGGGAGCGGCGGATACTCAACGGCGAACGGCTTCCGCCTGCTGCGCCGTGATCCTGGCCGCCACGGTGACGCGCGCGCTGCGCTTGCGCCACCACACCAGCACACCGGTCACGGACAGCGTCGCCACGACCAGCCCCATCACCGAAATCAGCACGCGACCCGGTATGCCGAGTATGCGGCCCGAATGCAGCGGGAACTGGGCCTGCACGAAGATATCGGCCGCCGTGCCCTTCCACGGTTGACGCTCGCCCAGCAGCGCACCGCTGCGGCTGTCGTAGTAGAGCTGCCGGGGGCCCACGCCGCCGGCGCCATGCTCGTCCTCCGGCTGGAAGAAGGCCACCGAGTAAATCCCGTACTCGCGCGCATACGACACACTGCCGGCCGGTTCGCGCCAACCGCGCCGCACCGCCTCCGGCCCCGCCTTCGCCAGCACGTCGGCGTAGGTCAGCGCGGGCGCCGGCGATTTTTCCGGCGCGGTCGGCGTACGCGCATCGAAGGGCGACGGCGTCACGTCGGACACCAGCGACATCACCGGAAAGAACACCTCCCGGTACAGGTTCAAGGAGAACGCCGTGAAAGCGATGGTGATCAGCAGCAGCCAGGTCCACAAACTGAGCGCGCGGTGCAGATCGAAATTGAGCTTGGTGCCGCCGGCGCCAAAGCGGATCAACCACGCCGGCCGCCAGCGCTGCCCCCAGCTCCTGGACTGCGGGCCAACCGCCACCACCGCGCGCCGCCGCACCGGCAGCGTGAGGTAGAAGCCGACAAAGCTGTCCACCGTCCAGATCATCGCGATGCCGCCCATCAGCCACAGGCCCCAACGGTCGATGCCCCACATCTGCGGAATATGCAGCGTGTAGTGCAGCTGGTACAGGAAGGACACGAAGGTCTCGCGCGTGATCGGCCACGCCGCGCCCCATTTGCGCACACCCAGCTCCGCACCGGTGACGGGATCGACGAACACCTGGTTGTACGGCGCCGGATACAGCCCGCCGGTGGCCGGGTTCACGCGCGGCTCCACGTAGAAGGCCAGCGAGTGGCCCGGCTCCGCCGCCAACGGCACCGACAGCACCTGCATTTGCGGATGGCGCGCCTCCACCGCGCGCGCCAGTTGCAGCGCGGGCTGCGCGGGACCGACACCTGCGGCATCGGTCAGGTGCGGGTTAAGCAGTTCATCCAGCTCGTGGTCCCAGGAGATCACGGCGCCGGTGATGCCGCTGATGAAAAGGAATCCGGCGATCGTCAGTCCGGCCCAGCGATGCAGCAATGTAGCGATTCGACGCATTAGTTCACAACCTGTAAAGGATCAATCAATGGAGGGCTCTCCTGCCTGGCGATGCGGCGCAACGCGCCCATTTCGCCGAGCAGCATGGTCGCGCCCAGCGCGGCGCTCAGGCTGGCCGCTATCGCCATGCTGGCGATCAGCCCATCAAGCCCCCAGATCGGCGGCAGCACGAACAACAGCGGTATCAGGAGATATCCGTGCGGCGCCAGTACCAGCCAGGCGGCCTTGCGGCTACGCTCGGCCGCCTGCAGCGCCACCACCGCGACCATGTGAAAGCCAAACAGGCAAAAGCCCAGGTGGAACACGCGGCATGCCGTCACCGCCAACTGCCGCACGGCCGGGTCGTCGGTGAACCACGCGACGATCCACGGCGCGAACGCAATCGCCAACGCCGAATAGACGATAGCGAAGGCGCTGCAGATGGCGAGCATCAGCCGCGTCGCCTGCAGGAAGCGGACGTGGTTTCCGCCGCCCCAGCTAAAGCCCAGCAAGGCCTGCGCGCCAAGGCAGAAGCCCACCAGCGGCAGGCTACCGCCGGTCAATATGCGCAGGCCGATGGCCACCGCCGCCACGGCCGTGTCGCCGTAGGCGGCGGCGTTCCGGTAGACCAGCGCAAAGGCCACCGCCGCCAACCCGGTCGACATGGCGGCCGGCACGCCCACCGACACCACTTGCCACAAGCCCCGCCAGTCGATCTTCACGTGGCGTAGCGCGACGTGGATCTTGCCTATCCGCTGGCGGAAGTAGACCGCGTAGGCCAGCAACGCCGCCGCGGCCGAGAGCAGCGTCGCCCACGCGGCACCGGCCACGCCCATCTCGAAGTGGAAGATCAGGATGGGATCGAGGATCACGTTCAGCGCGAAAGAGCCGATCAAGGTCCACATGCTGAAGCGCGTATTGCCTTCCGAGATGGCGATGAAGTCGCACAGCATCTGCAGCAGTATCAGCGGCGCGCTGTAGCAGAAGATGGTGGCGTAGACGGTCGATGCCGGCATGGCGTCGACCGTGGTGCCCATCGCCGCCAGCAGCACCGGCAGCAGCGGAATCAGCACCGCCGCAAGCGCGCAACCGGCGGCGGCCAGCAACACCATCACGGTGCTGGCGGTGCGGTTGGCCTGCTGCCCATCGCCCGCACCCAGCATGCGCGCCACGCAGCTGGCCACGCCCACGCCCGCGCCTTCGCCGATCGCGCCGAACACGATCAGCAACGGGAAGCAGATGCTGACCGCGGCGATGGCGTGGACGCCCAGCTGGCTGACGAAGAAGGCGTTCGCCAGTTGGTGCATCGCGTTCGCCGACAGGCCGATCACCGCCGGCAGCGCCAACGTGAACAGCAGGCGCTTGAGGTGCGGGGAATCCATGTCCGGCAAGGCGGCGCTGACGAAGCTCATTCAACTTCCTCCGCCACCACGCTATTGGCGTGGACAGGCCGCTGCGGCTTGGGCGCCAGCTTGTTCACCAGCGACAGCGCGATTTCATGCGAGCGTATCGCCAGCACCGACAGCAGCGTATCCGCCAGCCCGTGCGTGGTCTCGGACGAACCCTGGACGAAGATCGGCGCCTGCACGTGTGCGGGCGTGGCCAGCTGGTAGTGCCGGCCGATGCTGAAGCCATCCAGCTCATGCTCAAGTTCGGCCAGCAGCGAACGGCTGGTGTCGCGCAGATAGCCCGTTGCGCTGATCACGCGCTGGTAGCGCTGCTGGAGCGGCTGCGCGGCGCCGGCCTGCGCCAGGTTCAGTGTCACGCCATGTTCGTCGCACTGTACCTGCTCGATGGCGCAGGAACTGAGCATCCTCACCCGCGCCGTGCCTTCCACGCGCTGGGCGTACAGCATGGCGCTGATGCGTTCAATCAGGTCGCCGTCCACCACCGCGTAATTCGTATGGCGGAATTCGGCCAGCAGCGATAGCCGCACTTTCTGCGGCTGCCCGAAGAAGAAATCGGTGTAATCCGGATCGAAGATGTGGTTGATCGACGGCCCATCCTCCGACGGCTTGAGCGTCGAACCGCGCAGGATCAGGTCCACCTTGGCATTCGGATAGCGCGCAACCAGGTCGAGGAAAATCTCCGCCGCGCTCTGGCCTCCGCCCACCACCGCGAACGCATGTTCCCCTCCGACGTCGAGCGGATTGCGTTCGATCTCGCCCAGATAGCGCGACGAGTGAATGATGCGCGCATCGTTACGCTCCGCCAGGCACGGCGGCACGAAGGGCCTGCCGCCCGGCGCAAACACCAGGCTGCGGGTGCGGCGCTGGCGCTCGCGGCCTGCCGCATCGGCGGAATGCACGGTCAACGCGACCACGTCGCGGCCCTTGTACTCCGGCGCCACGCGTGTGACGCTCTCGCCGTAGTGGCAATGGGCGTCGAAATGCCCGGCGGTCCAGCGCAGGTAGTCGTTGAACTCGATCCGGCTCGGGAAGAAGGTCTTCTGGTTGATAAACGCTTCGAGCCGGTTATGCTGCCGCAGGTAGTTCACGAACGAATACGGGCTGGTTGGATCGCGCAAGGACACCAGGTCCTTCAGGAAGGATATCTGCATGTCGGTGCCGGGCAAGAGCATGTCGCCGTGCCAGGTGAACTGCGCCTGCCGCTCGATGAAGCAATGCGACAGCTCGCGGCCGCGCTCCAGCAGGATCTCGTCGAGCGCTATCGCCAGCGCCAGGTTGGACGGGCCGAAGCCCACGCCAACGATATCGTAGGTATTTGGTTCAGTGTACATGTGCGCTCCTCATGCTTTCGGGCTTGGATGCCACAAGCGGTTGCTGAAGAATTTTTCGCGCGTCAGCATCACCAGCGTCGCGCGCTTGTGCGGGAAGTCGAAGTCCTTGATGGCGGCGAAACCCGAGCGCTCCAGGTTGCGCACCTGTCGCTGGTGGCTGGCCGCAGGCTCGCCGACGATGCGCTGCGTGCGCGGCTCGTCCAGGAACATGTAGTGCATCAGCGATGGCAGCCAGGCGCTGATGAACTGTCCGCCGGAATAGGCCTCCTCGCCCACCAGCACGTGCCAGCCACGGTCGTAGTCATCGGCGGCGTAGTAGGGACCGAGACGATTCTCCTGTGCCCAATACACTTCCATGTAACCGAACGGCACGCGGTCGAATTCCGCGATCAGCGGCAGCATGTGCGGATCGGCCAGGCGGCCGCCCAGATAGGCGCGCTGGTAATCGAGGTCGCCCTCCTCCTGGAAGAACTGCGCCACGCGCGGGTCGTTCATCCACTTGTGCATGGTGTGCAGGTCCTGCTCGACGCTGGCGGCACGGAAGGCGATGCTCCGGTCCAGCCAGGGTATGAAGCGCTCGTACACATATCCCTGCGGCTTGGCGGGACGCTGCGGATGCCACCGTTCGCCGCTGCGCACATGGTTCTGCGGGTAGATGGCCGGCGCCTGCGGCAGCCAGGGTTGCGGTAGTTGCCAAAGCATGGCAGGCGACACGGTCAGCGACGGCCCGGCCTCGCGCGCGACGCCACTGCGCAGCAATTCAGCCTTGATCTCGGGCCATTCGCCTGCATGCAGACGCAGGGCATTCAAGTCCGCGCGGTTGGCGCTGATCGATTCCAGCGCCGCCAGCAAGGCCAGTTGCAGCAGCGCCGGCGGCTGCGGCGCGCCCGGTTTGCGGGCCAGCCAGCACTCGCCGCCCGCATCGATGTTCAATTCCAGCACCGGTTGCCCATTGAGGGTGACGGCCATCGCGGCGCCGGTGAGTGTGGCCTCCAGCGCGTGGCCGGACAGGATCGCGCTGCGGAATGGCGCGGCTTTTACGGTGTCGTTCATGCGTTATCCTTCTTCTGAATCATATGGAGGAATGGCTGGCACCGTGTTACCACACGTAGCGGGCTGTGAGTTGGGCCTGGCGGCGGGCGGCATAGTTGCAGGTGCCGTCCGTCGAGCAGTTACCCAGGTAGATCTTGTCGGTCAGGTTGCTGACGTTGAGCGCAAAGTCCCAGTGGCCGTGGCGGTAGCCAAACATCGCGTCGGCCAGCGTCACGCCGGGGTTTTCGAACGTGTTGGCATCGTCGCCGAAGGTCTTGCCGATGCGGCGCACGCCGGCGCCGGCGCGCCAGCCTTCGCCGATGGTGCGTTCCGCCCACGCGGCCACGTTCACACGCGGCACCAGCGACGGACGCTTGCCTTCGTTGCCGTCGTTGTTGCGGGTGATCTTCGCATCGAGCCCCGTCAGGGAACCGTTGACCTTCCAGTCGCGGCCCAGCTTTGCCTCGGCTTCCAGTTCCAGGCCGCGCACGCGCACCTCGCCGCGCTGGATCTGGGCGCCGACGCCTGTGTGCTCCGGGTCGGCCGTCAGCACATTGCTCTTGCGCAGATCGAACAACGCGGCCGTCAACAACGCCGGCCTGTCGACAGGCGCCCATTTGACGCCAAGCTCCACCTGCTTGCCCTTCTCCGGCTCGAAGTTTCGGCCATCGAAGGTCTGCCCCATCACGGGACGGAACGAGGTGGCGTAACTCAGGTAGGGCGATACGCCGTGCGGCGCCAGCCAGGTGAGGCCCAGGCGGCCGGTGGTCGCGTTGTCCTTCTGGCTGTTTTGCGCGGCGTTGAAGTAGTCGTCGTTGTCGATGCGACTGCGATCCCGGCGCAGGCCCGCCGTCAGCAGATACTGGCCGTTGAATTTCATCTGGTTCTGCGCGTAGACGCCGGTTTGGCTCAGGGTGCTGCGCTTGTCCTCGTACTTGTCGGCCGCGCCGATCGGTTGCCCGTAGACCGGCGCGATCACGTCCAGCGTTGGCGCCACGCTTAGGTAGTTCTGGCCTTCCTGCACGGCGCGGCTGTAGTCGACGCCCGCCACGAAGGTGTTGTCGATGCCGCCGAAACGGCTGTTCCATTCCACATTCTGGTCGGCCGCGAACACGCGGGCCTTCTGCTGCGACGAGAAGTTGGCGCGGTCGATGGTGCGTTCGTCGTCGTGCAGGCCGGTCATGTACAAGCTGTGATAGTCGACCTTTTCGGTGGCGTAGCGCAGGTTCTGGCGCACCTTCCACGCTGGCGAAAAGCGCTTCTCGAACACGTAGCCTATGCTGCGCTGTTCCGTCTTGAAGTGGTCGAGCCCCGGCTCGCCGACAAAGCGGTTGACCGGAATCCGGCCGAACAGCCCGGGCTTCTGCGTGCCGGTCGCGGGCAGGTAGAAGTTCGGCGGCACGTTGTCGTTTTGTAGATAGGCGAGCAGTGTCAGCGACGTGTCGGCGTCCGGGTGCCAGCTCAGCGACGGCGCGAAGTACTGCCGGTTGTCCTTGGTGTAGTCGACGGAACCCTTGGCTTCCCGCGCCAGCATGGTCGCGCGGTACAGCCACACGCCCTGCTCGTCCAGCGGCCCGCCGATATCGGCGGCGACCTGCTTGCGGTCGAAACCGCCGTAGCTGACTTCCACCTCCCGCAACCGCGATGCCGTCGGGCGCTTGCTGACAACGTTGACCATGCCGCCCACCTCGGCCTGGCCGTACAGGACGGAGCTTGGCCCGCGCAGCACTTCAACGCTTTCGAGTCCATACGGTTCCATCGTAAAGCCGGTGAAGCCGCGCGTGGGCAGGTTCACGCCATCGCGGAAGATGCCGTTCGAGCCGACTTCGAAGCCGCGTATCATGTACTGGTCGAAGCGCGGGTCCACGCCGTAGCTCTCCGTCTGCATGCCTGCGGTGTAGCGCAAAGCCTGGGGAATGCCGGGCGCCTTTTGCGCATCCAGCCGCTCGCGGCTCAGCACCGATATCGATTGCGGCACTTCGACGATGGGCGTGTCGCCCTTGCTGCCTACGCTGCTGCGTTTTGCGACGCCATCGGCTTCGCCTTGCACGACCACGGTCGACAGGGTTGTCTCGGACGGCGCGGCGTCGCTCGCGACTGCGCTCATGTGATAGCCGCCCATCAGCAGCATGGTGCCGGCGACGGCGCGAGCCAATGGTTTCAGGTCCTGCTTGTTCAACTGGTGTCGCATCGGGTATAGCCTTCTTCTCAATGTGTGAATGATTCGTTGACGCTTTGCGCAAAGCTCTGGTGGAACCGCGGGTCGGCGATGATGCTCAGGTGCGTGCTGCCGGGGATGGCGTGGACGCGCTCCACGCGGCTCGATTGCTTGCGCCAGTCGATCACGTTCATCCCGCGCAGCAGCGAGTCCTCCGCGATCCAGGCGTGGATGCGGCAGTCGAGCGGCTCCAGCGTGTAGTCGCGGAAGACCAGCGCGTTTTCCATCAGCGTCCAGAAGATGTGCTCACGGCTGCCGATGTCCGGGCCGTCCAGCGGCAGCGTTTCCGGGCTGTTGTTCACGTAATGCAGGAACTGCGTGTAGACGGTGGCGTCCATGCGGCCCAGCAGTTGCAGCCAGCGTTCGCGCATGGCGCTGGCGGAGAGCCAGGCGTCGATATCGTTTTGCAGGCGTTGGCGCAGGGCCGGCTCCAGCGGCTTTTCGCCACCGACCGCGAACTCCGCATCGAGCGCGCAGACGTCCAGCATGCCGACGAAGCGCACGTCGACGCTGTCGCCCAGCATGCGCGCCGCCTCGTAGGCCAGGATGCCGCCCCACGACCAGCCCAGCAGCATCACCGGCTGGCCGGCGCTCTGGCTGCGGATATGGTCGGCGTAGCGCGCCGCCAACGCGGATACAGGCAGCGGCTCGCCATCGCCGCCGGACAGCGAGTGGCAGATAAAGCCGGTCGCCGGCTGGTCCGGGCCGAGATGGTTCACCAAGGCCGTGTATTCCAGGGTGCTGACCAGCAGGCCGGGGAAGCAGTACAGCATAGGCTTGCCGCCGCCGCGCTGGAGGCACACCACTTCGCTGCCGGCCAGTTCATGGTTGCCGAGCGCGCGCGCCAGGCTGGCGATATCCGGGTAGTTAAACAGGTCGACGATGCCCATGCCGTGGTCCGGGAGCAGCCTGTCCAGCATCGTCAGCACGCGCAGCGCGCTGAGCGAATCGCCGCCCAGTTCGAAGAAATTGTCGGTCGCGCCGATCCGCTGCAGCTGCAGTACCTCCTGCCAGATCGCCACCAGTTGGCGTTCGATGTCCGACGACGGCGCCACCACTTCGCGCCGTTCCTGCGTTGGCAGCGGCAAGGCCTTGCGGTCGATTTTTCCGTTCGGCGTCAGCGGCAGGCTGTCGAGCATGACGATGGCGGAGGGCACCATGTAGTCGGGCAGCTGTGCCGCCAGTTGATGGCGCAGCGCGGCGCCGTCGATGGCGCTATCCGCATCGGCCACCGCGTAGCCTGTGAGCTTGGCGCCCTGCGGCGTCTGGTGCAGCACGACCACGGCTTCGCGCACCGAAGGCAACTTGCCAAGCGCCGCTTCGATCTCTCCCAGTTCGATGCGGAAGCCGCGCACCTTGACCTGCTGATCGAGGCGGCCCAGGTATTCGATGATGCC
The DNA here is from genome assembly GCF_013369445.1 of Duganella sp. BJB1802. Taxonomy (NCBI): domain Bacteria; kingdom Pseudomonadati; phylum Pseudomonadota; class Betaproteobacteria; order Burkholderiales; family Oxalobacteraceae; genus Duganella; species Duganella sp. BJB1802. Next base: position 25,571 of record NZ_JABWEF010000011.1, read on the forward strand.
GTCGGCGCGCCAGCGCACCTGGTCGCCGGTACGGTACATGCGTCCGCCGTCGACCGCGAACGGATCGGGAATGAAGCGGTCGGCGGTGGCGGCGGCCTGGCCGTGGTAGCCGCGCGCCAGGCATGCGCCGCCGATGTGCAGTTCTCCGGCCACACCGGGCGGCACGGGATTGAGGTCGGCATCGAGCACATACGCCCTCCGCGGGCCCACTACGCGGCCTATCGGCGCATAGGCGCCTTCAAAGCTGGCGCCGGCCGTGGTCTTCCACGCCAACGGCGAGATCACCGTCTCCGTCGGGCCGTAGCCGTTGATCAGGCATTCCGGCGCCAGGGCGCGCTTGAGCTGTTCGAATGTGGCGCGCGGCATGCCCTCGCCGCCGAACGACAGCAGGCGCAGGGACGCGGCATCGCTGCGGCCATCGGCCCATTCGGCCAGCTGCTGCACGTAGCTGGTCGGGAAGCCGGCGTTGTTGACGCGGTGTTGGCGCATGGCCGCGTGGGTTTCGGCCGCGCTCCAAAGCGCGTCGCCACGCAGCACGACGCAGCCGCCCACGATCAACGGCACGATCCATCGCTCGTGCGCGCCGTCGAAGCTGATCGACAGGAAGTGCAGCTCGCGCGATGCGGCGTTCATTTCGTACAGTTCCGCCGTGGCCTGGCAATGCAGCGACAATGGCCCGTGCGCGACCGCCACGCCTTTCGGCCTCCCGGTCGAACCGGAGGTGTAGATGATGTACGCCATCTGCATCGGCGAAACATGAAGATCCGGCGCAGTCTCGGAGTGCCGCGACAGGTCGAGCGTATCGACGGCGATTGCGGGCACCGGCAAGCGATCCTGCAACGCGCGTTGAGTCAACAGGCAAAACACATCGGCATCGCCGAGGATGTACTCAATGCGCTCCTGCGGATAGGCCGGGTCGATGGGCACCAGCGCGCCGCCGGCCTTGAACACGGCCAGCAAGGTGACGATCATGTCGACGCCGCGCTCCAGCGCCACACCGACACGGGTCTCCGCCCCAACACCGATCGAGATCAGGTAATGCGCCAGACGGTTGGCCGCCGCGTGCATGGCCGCGTGGCTGAGCGTATCGCTGCGGCACACCAGCGCCTCATCCCGCCCGTGCAACGGCAACTGCTGTTCCATCAGCTGATGCACCGGGACGGGCGCGTACATGGCCGCCGGCCACGGAGCGCTCAACCGGGCCAGCGCCTGCGCATCCACCAACCGAAGCTGATCGATCCTGGCCTGTGGCGCGGACAGCGCCTGCGCCAGCAACGACAGTAGCCGCTCCAGCAAAGCCTCGGCGGTCGACGCATCGAAAAGCTCGGCAGCATACGCCAGCGACAGCACATGACGGCCGCCGGCGCGCTCGGTCACCCGCAGCAGCAGGTCGACGCGCAGCGCCTGGTCCTCATCCATGCGGACAGAGACTTCGCCGGCCTGGCGGCGCTGACGGCGCAACGCGAAGCCAACTTGGAACGGCAGTTCGTGCTTTTGGAAGCCGTCCGCATTGAGCCGCTCCAGCAGCTTATCGAACGGCAGCGCGGCGTGCGCCAGATTGGCTGCATCTTCCGTTCGTATCGCATCGAGCAAGGCCGCGAAGCTCACGCCACCGTCCACCGTGAGATTGGAGACGAGGATGTTCTCGAATGGACCGACAACGCCATTCATGTCCACCGGGCGGCCCTCGTCGAAGGTCGCCATGCGTACGCAAGTTTGCATGGTGTGGCGATACAGCAGGACGGCGAACGCCGTCCGCAGGACCTGCGCCGGCTGCGCGCCATTCGCCACGCAGAAGGCGGCCAATGCGGCGGACAGCGGCGCGTCCAGTTCAACCCCGACTTGCGCATCGGCGCAGGTACGAGCCGCCGTGCGCGGGCGGTCCAGCGGCAGGACCAGCGGCGCCGAACCATCGGCCAACCGGGACAGCCAATAGTCGTAGTCGGCGGCCATTGCGCCGCTGCTCAAGCGCTCCAGCTGCCGCCTGGTGTGCTGATGAAATCCTCGCGGCGCGAGCGGCGGCAAGGCATCGCCTGCGATGCAGCGCAGGAGCTCATCGACGAGTATCTCAGCGGAAGCCGCATCGACCAGCATGCGATGCACCGCCAGCGTCAGCGTCGAACCGTCCAGCCATGCCTTCAGGCCGGGCTGGCTCTCCAGGTCGAACTCCTGGCGCTGGCACCAACCGGCGTAACTCCCTTCACGCTCCAGCAGCAACGGCGCCGCGCCGCCCGGCCGCTGCTCGATATCCCCCCACGCCAGGCGGTGAAAAGTGGTCCGCAGAATCGCGTGGCGCGCCTGCAAAACGCTCAGGCCATGCGCGATCGACGCCCGGTCCGGCGACTTCGGCCAGCGCAGTTCGATACGTATGTGCAGGCGCTGCGTGGTCTGGCTCAACTGGCTCAGGAACCACAGGCTGCGCTGGGCCGGCGATACCAGTTCGACGGCCGCGTCCTGCGGCAGCTTGTCACCCATGGCGAGGCTCCTTGCCGGACAGCGCCACCCGCAGATTGTACTCGCGCTGATCCAGCCAGACGCTGTCGATATGCCTCAGGCACTGCTCGCGGTTGGCACGGAATCCCGCCGTCCGCCATCCACCAGGCACGGCCCACTGCGCAGGCCATACCGAATATTGCCCCTCCGCGTTGACCACCACTTCGTAAAACCGCTCCTGCCCCATGCCCGCTCCCGATCCGCCGGACGCCAGCATTCCCCTGGTGTCAAGCAGACAAAATTAACAATAAACAAATCAACGCGAATGATAATGACTATCATTTAGATTTGCAATTGTATTCTGGTATGGCACTGCTGGAAGAAGGGGAATACGGACTCGAACGGTCCAAAAATAGCTGTGCCACGTGGCGCCGGTCGGGCGGCGTCGACGCGGCACAAGGGACAATCAGAACTTGGTGAAGCGGCTTTCGTCGATCTCGTGCACCGCGCTGCTCATCGGGTTGAACCCTTGGGCGCCGCCATGGCGCCGGCTCTCGCGCGGCGCGACCGGTTGGCGCTTCGCCGCGGGAGTCGGCCGTCCACTGGTTTCGAGCTTGAAGAAGGACATCGCCGATTGCAGCTGTTCGGCCTGGCCGCTCATCTCCTCGGCGGTGGCGGCCAGCTCTTCCGAACTGGACGCGTTCTGCTGCGTGGTCTGGCTCAGTTGGCCCACCGCACTGTTGATCTGTCCAACGCCCGCCGACTGCTCTTCCGACGCGGCGGTGATCTCCTGCACCAGATCCGACGTCCTGCGGATATTCGGCACCATCTGGTCGAGCAGGCGGCCGGCCTTCTCCGCCAGGTCGACGCTGCTGGTGGCCACATGCTCGATTTCCTGCGCGGCCAGCTGGCTGCGCTCGGCCAGCTTGCGCACCTCGGCCGCGACCACCGCGAAGCCCTTGCCATGGTCGCCCGCGCGCGCCGCCTCGATGGCCGCGTTCAGCGCCAGCAGATTGGTCTGGTAGGCGATGTCGTCGATGATCTGGATCTTCTTGGCGATCTGCTGCATCGCCGCCACCGTGGCGCGCACCGCGTCGCCGCCTTCGACCGCCTCCTTGGCCGCCTGGCTGGCCATGCCGTCGGTGATCTTGGCGTTCTCGGTATTGGCCGAGATCGACGCCGTCATCTGCTCGATCGAGGCGCTGGTTTGCTCGGTGCCGGCGGCCTGTTCGCTGGCGGCCTGCGACAAGGTCTGCGCCGTCGCGCTGATTTCCTCGGAGGCGCTGGCCAAGGCCTCGGCACTACCGTTGACCTCGGTCACCACCTGCGCCAGCTTGTAGACCGTGTTGTTGCAGAACTCCTTGAGCTCGCCAAACGAGCCGGCGTAGTTCTTGTCGATGCTGACGCGCAGGTCGCCCTCGGACATCGCGCCCATCACCCGCACCACGTCGTCGATGCTGGCGCCGGTTGTGGTGACGAGGTTGTTCAAGCCTTCGCCCATCTCCCTCTGATAGCCCTGCAGCCCGGCCACGTCGATGCGGTTGCTGAAATCGCCCGCATTGGCGGCTTCGACCACGCGACGCTGGCCTTCGATCACTTGCTTCAGCTTGGCGGTCATGTGGTTGACGTAGTCCTTCAGCTCGCCGAACGCCCCCTCGTAGGGCTTGTCGATGCTCTTCGACAGGTCGCCCTCGGACATCGCGCCCATCACCCGCACCACATCGTCGATGCTGGCGCCGGTGGTTTGCATCAGCATGTTCAGGCCGTCCGCCATGTCCTTCTGGAAGCCTTGCAGTTCCGTGGTGCCGATACGCATGGAGAAATTGCCGCGATTTGCGGACTCCACCATGCCGCGCTGGCTGTCGATCATCTCGCGCAGCTTCATGATCATGTGCTTCATCGCCGACAGCAGCTGGCCGGTCTCGTCGGTCGATTTGACTTCGATGTTCAGGTTCAAATCGCCGCGCGCCAGCGTTTCGGCCGCCGCCACCGCCTGGCCGATCGGCCGCGTGATGCTCAGCGTGATGTAGATGCCGGCCGCGATGGTCAGCACCACGATCACCGCCAGCGTCTCGAGCACCTTGACCTGGGCGGCGGCGCTGACCTCGCTCATCACCTGGTCGGAATGCTTGAGGGTGGCCTCGGTCTTCTCGCGCAGGCTGGCGAGCGCGGCGTTGATCGGCTTGTCGGCGCCGGCCACTGCCTTGTCGAGCTCGTTCGGATTGTCGGTCTTGGCGCGCAGGGCGACCAGGGTGGCCATGTCTTTGCGGTAGGCGGCCGCGCCTTCGCTCAGCTGGCCCAGGAGTTTTTCCTCGTCCGGCGTGACGAAACCGGTGGCCTTGTAGTCGCGCAGCGTGTGGTCGACATCAACCATGTCGGCTTCGAATTTCTTGTCGTAGTCGCCGCCGCGCAGGATGTAGTTCTTGAAGTGGTGGATACCGGCGCCCAGGGCGTTGGAACCATTGTTGATCGCGCTGCGCTTGGCCAGCGCATCGTCCTTGATGGTCCTCCACTGCTCGTTCATGGCAGAGGTTTCATGGACGGCGATCCAGCCTAGTGCGACGGACAGCAGGGTCAGAAGAAAGAACGCCAGTCCCAAGCGAATACCAACTTTCAAATTGGATAACATTTCTGCCTCCCGATCGATGGTGATCAACTATTTTTATTTGCAGCGCATCAATAGTTCCGAAGCTGATACTACCTCCAATCGACTTGCATTTGATATCTTTCCCGGCAGATTTACTGAAAGTGTGGCGTCAGGCACTCTCCGGCATTTTCGCGATCAGCTTGTCGAGCGTGAGCGGGTAGTCGCGCACGCGCACGCCGGTGGCGTTGTAGACCGCGTTGGCGATCGCCGCGGCCACGCCGCAGATGCCCAGTTCGCCAACGCCCTTGGCCTTCATCGGCGATGACACCGGGTCGGTCTCGTCGAGGAAGATCACCTGCTGGTGCGGAATGTCGGCGTGCGACGGCACCTCGTAGCCGGCCAGGTCGTGGTTGACGAAGAAGCCACCGCGCTTGTCCACCACCAGTTGCTCCATCAGCGCCGCGCCCGCGCCCATGGTCATGGCGCCGATCACCTGGCTGCGCGCCGATTTCGGGTTGAGGATGCGGCCGGCCGCGCACACCGCCAGCATGCGCCGGATGCGCGTCTCGCCGGTGGCGGCGTCGACCGCGACCTCGACGAAGTGGGCGCCGAAGGTGGATTGCTGGAACTTCTTGTCCAGGTCGCCGTATTCCATGAAGTCCTCGGCCACCAGCACGCCGTCGGCGGCGGCCTGCGCCAGCGGCGCCGAACCCGCCCGCTGACGACGCCATCGGCGAACACGGCCTCGTCTGAATAAGCCCAGCTTTTGCGCCACCGTAACCGCGCGCAGCGCCGCACCGAACCGCGTACACGCCCGCCGTCGAGCTGTTGCCGCCCCACTGCCCGCCCGAGCCGGACGAGACCGGGAAGTCCGAATCGCCCAGCTTGACCACCACCCGCGCCAGCGGCACGCCCATCATCTCGGCGGCGGTCTGGGCGATGATGGTGTAGCTGCCGGTGCCGATGTCGGTCATGTCGGTTTCCACCGTGACCACGCCGGCGCGGTCCAGCCGCACGCGGGCCGCCGACTTGGTCACCAGGTTGTTGCGGAAGGCGGCGGCCACGCTATACCGATCAGCCACGGGCCGTCGCGCATCTGGCCGGGCCGCGCGCTGCGCCTCCAGCCGAACTGGTCGGCGCCGGTGCGCAGGCACTCCACCAGCCGCCGCTGCGAAAACTTGCGCTCCTTTTTGGCGGGATCGGAGGTGGTGTCGTTGATGATGCGGAAGGTGACCGGGTCCATCTTGAGCTTCTCTGCCATCTCGTCCATCGCGATCTCCAGCGCCATCAGGCCCGGCGCCTCGCCCGGCGCGCGCATCGCGTTGCCCTCGGGCAGATCGAGCACGGCCAGCCTCATCCGGGTCATGCGGTGGGCGCCCGCGTACAGCAGCTTGGTCTGCTGCACCGCCGTCTCCGGCTTGCCGCCGGGCTGGTCGCCGGACCAGCTCTCGTGGCCGATGGCGCTGATCCGCCCCTCGCGGCCGGCGCCGATGCGGATGCGCTGTATCGTGGCCGGCCGGTGCGTGGTGTTGTTGAACATCAGCGGCCGTTGCAGCGCCACCTTGACCGGTCGCCGCGCCGCCCGGGCGCCCAGCGCCGCCAGCAGCGCCTCCGCGCGCACGAACAGCTTGCCGCCGAAACCGCCGCCGGTGTAGGGCGAGATCAGGCGCACCTTGTCCTTGGGGATGCCCAGCGTCCTGGCCAGGTCGCCCTTGCCCCAATCGATCATCTGGTTGGCGGTCCAGACGGTGAGCTGGCCGCTGGCCTCGTCCCACGCGGCCATCGACGCGTGCGGCTCCATCATCGCGTGGGCCTGGTCGGGCGTGGTGTAGCTGGCGTCCAGCCGCACCGGGGCGGCCGCGTAGGCGCGCTCGAAGTCACCGGTGCGGGTGTCCGCGTTGTCCTTGCCGGATGGCGCTGTCGCCTGGTCCTTGGCGGCGGCCAGGTCGTAGGCGCCCTTTTCCGCCGTATAGCTCACACGCACCAGTTGCGCGGCGGCGCGCGCCTGCTCGAACGTCTCCGCCACCACCAGCGCCACGGCCTGGTGGTAGTGCTGGATGTCCGGTCCGCCCAGCAGCTTGGCGGTGTTCATTTTTCCCTTGCCCAGCTTGCCCGCGTTCTCGGCCGTGACGATGGCGATCACGCCCGGCGCGCGCCTGGCCTCGTCCAGCGACATCGCGGCGATGCGCCCCTTGGCGATGGCGGAACCGACCACGTAGCCATACGCGGCGTTGGGCGCGGCCGCGTGCTGCTCGTAGGCATAGGGCGCACTGCCGCTGGTCTTGAGGGGACCGTCGATGCGGTCGGTAGGCTTGCCGACCACCTTGAGCTGGTCGATGGGATTGGTGGTGGCGGGCTTGGTGAATTTCATCGCATTAGGCTTTCTGCGCTTGCGTCAGCACGGCATGCAGCGTGCGCTGCACCAGCGTGAGCTTGAACGCGTTGTCTGGCGTGGTCTGGGCGCCGGCCAGTAGTTGCTCGGCCACCGCCTTGGCGCCTTGCGGCATGCTGGCGTCGGCGGCCGGCATGCGCCACGGCTTGTAGGCGACCCCGCCCAGCGCCACCCTGCCCGTGCCGTCCGGCTGCACCACCGCCGCCACGGACACCAGCGCGAACGCGTACGAAGCGCGGTCGCGGACCTTGCGGTAGATGTGCGTGCCGCCCAGCGGCGCGGGCAGCGTCACGGCGGTGATCAGTTCGCCGGGCATCAACGCGTGTTCGATCTGCGGCGTGGTGCCGGGCGGCCGGTGGAAGTCGGCGATCGGAATGCTGCGCGCGGAGCCGTCCGGGCGCACCGTCTCGACGCTGGCGTCGAGCAGCTGCATGGCCACCGCCATATCGCTGGGATGCGTGGCGATGCAGGCCGTGCTGGCGCCCAGCACGGCGTGGTTGCGGCTGTGGCCAGCTATGGCCGAACAGCCGCTGCCCGGCGCGCGCTTGTTGCACGGCTGGTTGGTGTCGTAGAAGTACGGGCAGCGGGTGCGTTGCAACAGGTTGCCGGCGGTCGTGGCCCGGTTGCGCAGCTGGGCCGATGCCCCGGCCAGCAAGGCGCGCGACAGCACCGCATAATCGCGCCGCACGCGCGGGTCGGCGGCCAGGTCGGTGTTGCGCACCAGCGCGCCGATGCGCAGGCCGCCCTGGCCTGTGGCCTCGATCTTGTCCAGGCCGAGGCCGTTCACGTCGATCAGGTGGGCCGGGGTTTCGATCTCCAGCTTCATCAGGTCAAGCAGGTTGGTGCCCCCGGCGATGAATTTGGCGCCCGGCGTGCTGGCCGCGGCGGCGGCGGCGGCCGCCGTCGGCGACGTCGCGCGTTGATAGCTGAACACTTTCATGCCGTCCTCCCCGCGACCTCGGCGATGGCGTCGATGATGTTGGAATAGGCGCCGCAGCGGCACAGATTGCCGCTCATGCGTTCGCGCAGCTCCTCCGCGTTCAGCAGCGGCTTGGCGTTCAGGTCCGCGCTGGCGTGGCTGGGGATGCCTTGTTTGATTTCATCGAGCACCGCCACCGCCGAACAGATCTGTCCCGGGGTGCAGTAGCCGCACTGGTAGCCGTCGTGCTTGATGAAGGCCGCCTGCATCGGATGCAGCTTGTCCTTGCTGCCCAGTCCCTCGATGGTGGTCACCTGGGCGCCGTCGTGCATCACCGCCAGCGTCAGGCAGGAGTTGAGCCGGCGGCCGTCGACGATGACGGTGCAGGCGCCGCACTGGCCGTGGTCGCAGCCCTTCTTGGTGCCGGTCAGGTGCAGATGCTCGCGCAGTGCGTCCAGCAGCGTGGTGCGGGTGTCGAGGTCGAGATGTTCGGCCTTGCCGTTCACCTTCAGCGATACGCCGGCATGGATAGGCGCCGGACTGGCGGCCGGCTGGGCGTCGGCCATCGAGGGCACGGCGGCGGCCGTGGCGGACAGGGCGCCCGCGATCAACAGATCGCGCCGCGCGTGGTTGATGTCGCTGAAGTCGTTCATGGGCTTGCGTCTCCGGGGGGCGTATCGGCGACCTCGATGATAGGCCGCCCCCCGCGAACGAACTGTACGTTCGTTCACACAGCGGCTACAAAGCCCGCACCTCTTCCTCGGTGAAGCCGGCCTTCAGGCGGGCGTCGATATTGAACGGGCCGCGCGGCGTGGGCGCCTTGTAGCGCACGGCCAGCTCAGCGTAGGTGGCGCGCGGCTCCAGGCCGCGTTGCTGGCACAGGTAGTTGTACCAGCGGTTGCCGATCTCCACGTGGCCGATCTCGTCGCGCAGGATGATGTCGAGGATGGCCGCCGCGTCGCGGTCGCCCGCCTGGGCCAGCTTGGCGCGCAGCGGCGGGATCGCGTCCAGCCCGCGCGCCTCGAGCGTGCGCGGCACCAGGGCCATGCGGGCCAGCACGTCCTCCGTGGTCTTGCCGACCATTTCCCACAGGCTGTCGTGGGCCGGGAAGTCGCCGTAGCGATACCCCAGCGTTTCCAGATGGGCCGCCAGCATCGCGAAATGCGTGGCCTCCTCGGCGGCCACGCGCAGCCAGTCGATGTAGTACTCCAGCGGCAGATCGGGGAAGCGCCACAGCGCGTCCAGCGCCAGATTGACCGCGTTGAATTCGATGTGCGCCAGCGCGTGGATCAGCATGGCCCGGCCCTCCACCGTGGCCATCGAGCGCCGCCCGACCGACAGCGGCGGCACCAGGTCCGGCTTGTCCGGACGGCCCGGGATGGCGCCGGCCGGCACGATGGCGCCTGCCGGGTCCAGCCCGCAATCGCCCGCGCGCGATGCTGCCGCCATGGCCGCCACCGCCGTCACTTTCATGGCGGGATCGTTCTCCAGCAGGCAATGCAGCGCGTAGGCGCGCAACTCGGTTGGGCTCGACATGGTGTTCCTTGAAGCTTTGAAAAGGACGCAGTGTAGCAAATGCGGCGGCTAGCTGACCGCCGGCTCCAGTAAAGTCAAGGTTTGCTGTTCGGTGTCCAGGCGGGCGCGCAGGCCGACGGGCAGCGTGAACTGATGGCGAATGTGGCCGAAGGAATAGCCGGCCACGGCGGGCCGTGTCAGCGGCAGCAGGTGCTGGTCGACCGTATCGTCCAGCGACAGCGCGCTCTCGCCGTCGGCGCCTTCGCAGTTTTCAAAGATGCCCAGCATGACGGCGGCGGCGTTGCGGTAGCCTTGGCTGAGCTGTAGTTGCGTCATCATGCGGTCGATGCGGTAGGGTTCCTCGTTGACTTCCTCCAGGTAGAGGATGGCGTCCTTGAAGTCGGCCGCGTACGGCGTGCCCGCCAGCGCGGCGACCAGCGACAGGTTGCCGCCGATGAGCCTTCCGGTGGCGACGCCGCCATGCACGGTGCGCGGCGGCGGATTGTCGGCGGACATGGCGATGGTGTAGTTCTCCTGCGGCGACATCAGCACGCTGCGCATCTGCGCCACCGAGTAGTCCGAAAAGGTGGACGAGCCCACCGGGCCGTGGAACGTAACCAGTCCGCATTGTTTGAGCAGCGCCAGGTGCAGGCAGGTGATGTCCGAGTAACCGATCAGCACTTTCGGATGCGCGCGGAGCAGCCGGTAGTCGATATGCTCCAGCAGCGAGATGCAGCCGGAACCGCCGCGCACCGCCCACACCGCCTTGATCTCGGGATCGCGGAACATCGCATGCAGGTCGGCCAGCCGCTGCTCGACCGTGCCGGCGTAATTGCCGTAGACGTAGTTGATGTTGTCGCCCAAACGCACCCGCAGTCCGAGCGACTCGATATTGGCGACGGCCTCGGCCAGCGCGGCGTCGTTGGTGTGGCCGGCAGGCGCGATCAGGCCGACCAGGTCGCCCGGCTGCAAGCGCGGTGGTTTGATCAGTCGCATCGCCTTCCTGCGAGGCGGCGGATCGCCGGCGCCTGCCCTAGCGCGGCGGCGGCCAGCAGATGGCCGAACCGCCGCCGGCCGTTCGCCGTAGACATTACAGGAACTTGTACTTGAGTAGTACGTTGAGCGAGCGCCCGCGCGGATCGGCAACCCGTGGATCCCAGCCGGCGCCCACCACCTCGTCCACGTTGTGGGCGGTGAATGGCGGATTGGTGTCCAGCAGGTTCTGGATGCCGAGCGTGATCGTCAGGTTCTTGAAGCCGGTGTACGAGGCCGACAGGTCGTACTTGGTGTAGGCCTTCACGTCCGGGTTGAAGCCCGGTGGCGGCGGCGCCTTGCCGGCGTCGGGCAACTGGTCCTTGTAGCCGGAGCTGTAGTTCTGGATCAGCATGCCGCTCCAGTCGCCGCGCGACAACGTGATGCTGGCGTTGTGCTTCCAGCGCAGGTACAGGTCGCGCGTGTAGAAGTTGCCGACGTATTCCTTGTACGGCTGGCCTTCGATCTCGGCGAACTTGAAGCTCTGCGTGTAAGTGCCGTCCAGGTTGAAGATCCACTTGTAGGCATCGACCTTGCCTTCGCCGTGCAAGCTCAGGTCGGCGCCGCGCGTCTTGATGCCGGCCGCGTTGATCCAGCCCGCGTTCACATAGGCGATGGTGTTGTCCGGGTTGCGGATGATGTTCTGGGACAGCAGCGCCGCGTTGGCCAGCACCACTTGCGGCGTGCGGTTCAGGATGCGGTTCTGCGAGTTGACCGCCCAGTAGTCGAGCGACGCCGAGTAACCCCGCACCGGCTCGATCACCATGCCCAGGCTGCCCTGCTTCGACGTTTCCGGCTTCAGCGCGGGGTCGCCGCCGCTGAAGTACGGCAGCCGCGCGATGGCGCAGAAGGCCGGGTCGCCGGGATGGGTCGGGCAGAATATGGGGTCGATGGTGCCGTTCGGCAGTTCCTGCGACAAGCGGCCCGAGTACAACTGCGTGAAGCTCGGCGCCAGGAAGCCCTTGTTGGCCGAGCCACGGAACACTAGCATGCTGTTGGGCTGGTAGCGGAACGAGATCTTCGGATTGGTGGTCGAGCCGAACAAGCTGTAGTGGTCGCGGCGCACGGCCAGCTGCGTTTCCAGTTCCTTGGTGATCGGCACGATCAGCTCGGTGTAGACCGCCTTGATGTCGCGGCTCGCATCGTTCAGCGCGGCATTGCCCGGCGCCAGCAGGATCTGCGTGGCGTCGACATCCTGCCCGAAGTTGTAGCCCTCGCGGCGCAGGTCGAAGCCGACCGCCATCGACACCGCGCCGGCCGGCAATTGCCAGACCTCGCCGGACAGGTTGCCGTCCAGCTGCGTCAGCGTGGTTTTGCCGTGCTGGAAAGCGCCACGGAACTTGGTCGACTCGACCAGTTGCATCGCTTCCGGCGTCTGCGTCTGGCCGGCGGTCAGCCACGGATTGATCTTGCCGCCGCCCAGCGCCGCGTAGATCTGGCTGGTGTAGCCGTAGCCGTCCAGCAGCGCGGTCTTGGTGGTGCTCTCGCCATGCGAGAAGCCGGCGCGGTAATCCCACTTGCCGAACAGGACGCCTTCCGCGCCGACCAGCAGGCGCAGGTTGTCGGTCACGTTTTCCTGCTTGCGGTCGCCCCACGCGTTGGCGCGCCACTTGTAGATGATGGGCTTGGTCTTGTCGAAGGTCGGAATGTAGGCCGACAAGTCCTGGTAGTAGGCGCCGCCGACCGGGTAGGCGTTGCCGGCGGCCAGAGAGGTCTGGATCTGCACCGGCGTGAACTCCGCCAGGGCCTTGTTGTGGCCGTACAGCGCCTCGACGAACAGCTTGTGGTCGGGACTGATCTGCAGCGTGCCGCGCGCGACCGCGTTCAATCGCTCGACCGGAACGCTGATGATGTAGTCGGCGCCGTAGTCGTAGGCGCAGGAATAGGTGCTGCGCGTGGCGGCGGTGACGTCCTTCCACAGCGCGGTCTGGTACTGCGACATGCCGGGTATGCTGTCGCACTTGCCCTGGAAGCTCAGCGGATTGGCCTGCAGGTAGGTGGTGTTGTCGCCCGGCCGCTTGAAGCCGGTGCCGAGCGCGGTGCCGGCGCCGCTCAGCTGGTTGGCGAACGGCGTGCCGGTGGTGTCCGGCGACAGGCCGCGCTCGGGCTGGAAGCCGTTGGCGAACGAGCGGTCGCGCGAGCTGAGCTTTTCATTGTTGTCATAGGTGACGCTGCCCATGACGTTGAAACCATCCTTCTGCACCGAGCCGATGCCGCCCAGCAGCGACAGCCGGCGGGTGGCGCCGCCGCCATGCTGCGTGAAGTTGTCGTTGAGCGAGACTTCGGCGCCGTGGTAGTCGGTGCGCAGGATGAAGTTGATGACGCCGCCGATGGCGTCGGTGCCGTAGATCGCCGAGGCGCCGTCCTTGAGGATCTCCACGCGCTGGATCGCGCCCAGCGGGATGGCGTTCAGGTCGACCGCCTTGGCGCTGGCGCCAAAGGTGGCGATGCGGCGCCCATTGAGCAGCACCAGCGTGCTGTTGGGCCCGAGCCCGCGCAGCGACGCATACGAGGCGCCGCCGCTGACGCGGTCGGCATCCGCGCCGAACACGTTGTTCCCCGAGGTCATGTTGTCGGCCCCGGTGCCGTTGGCCGACAGGCTGCGGATCAGCTGCTCGGTGCTGGTGATGCCGGATTTTTCGATGGTGTCGTAATTGATCACCTGCACCGGCAAGGCGCCCTCCTTCGCCAGGCGCTTGATGCTGCTGCCGGTGATTTCCACGCGCTGCATGACTTCCTGCGCCAACACCGGACCTGCGGCCGGAACGAACACACCCATCAGCGCAATCGCATGCGCCAGTTTTTTAACCTTCACGGTCTCTCCCTGTGGTGAATCTGAATGCTTATTTTTCCAGATTAGCGCCTTGCAACATTGACCAGCCAATGAAAATAGCTTTTGTCCGTATAACTTTTACTCATGCAGCGGCGCTCTCCCCCGCAGCATGCCAGTGGGAGTGACTTTCAGGAAAGACATTTGTATCTTTTAAACCACATTTCCCGGAGATAACAGCACTCGGGCGGCCTCGGCGATGCTGCGGGCCAGCTGGCTGGCGCCGTGCGAGAGCGGCGCGTGGGCCGGCGTCAGCAGATACAGCTGGATCGGAATCTCCGGCGTCCACGGCCGGCTTTGCAGGTGGCCGCGTCCGGACGCGGCCGTGAATGGATCGACCACCGCCATGCCGCCGCCGGTCTCCACCAGCGAGCGGGCGATCTGGTAGGTTTGCACCACGGTGTGGAAGTGCGGCTGCATGCCTTGCGCCTCGCAGGCCGCCAGCACCAGGTCGCCGAGCGGGTCGTTGTCGGCGTAGCCTATCAGCTCGCCCTCCAGCTCGGGCGCGGCGAACGGCTGCGCCAGCTGCGCGGCGGACCAGCGGCCGGGCGGCGCGATCACCGTCATCACGCCCTGCGCGATTGGCTCGGCGACGATGCCGGGATGGCGCGGGTCCTGCAGCGACAGGCCGAGGTCGGCCTCGCCCAGCCGCAGGGTGTTGACGATCTCGCTGGTGTGGTGGGTCGCCAGCTCGCAGCGGGTGTCGGCGAAGGCGCGGCGCCAGTTGCTCATCGCCTGCGGCAGCACGCTGGCGGCCAGGGTCGGCGTCGCCACCAGGCGGATGGTCTCCACCGCGCGGCCCTTCAGGCTGGCGGCCAGGCGGCGGATGCCTTGCAGGTCGCGGTTCAGTTTTTCGGTCTCGGCGAACAGGCGGTGCGCCTCCGGCTTGGGGTAGAGCTTGCCGCGCACGCGTTCGAACAGGGGCATGCCCAGTTGCAGTTCGCAGTGTTGCAGGACCTTGGTCACGGCCGGCTGCGAAATGTGCAGCACTTGCGCCGCGCCGCTGATGGTACCGACCTGCATGATGGCGTGAAAAACTTCTATGTGACGCAGCCGCATCTTCCTCTTTCGCTATGACGATGCGCTACTGTAGCAGGAGTGCCGAGCGAACGCTGCCATGAGCCTGGTCCAGCAGCAGCCGCGCCCGCGCCACCGGGACCTGCCGTAGCAGCACCACGATGGCGACCTTGACGTGGTGGTCGCACTGCTCCAGCACGAAGCGGGCGCTGGCCTCGTCGGCCCCGGTGGCGTGCATGGTCAGCGCCACGGCGCGGCGCAGCAGCTTGGCGTTGGTGGCCTTCATGTCGACCATCAGGTTGCCGTGGACCTTGTTCAGCCGGACCATGATGGCGCTGGAGATGGTGTTGAGCACGATCTTTTGCGAAGTGCCGGCCTTCAGGCGCGTGCTGCCGGAGATGACTTCGGGGCCGGTGTCGAGCGTGATGCCCAGCTCGGCCCGCGCGGCCACCGGGGCCTCGGCGTTGTTGGCGATGCCGATGGTCAGCGCGCCGGAGGTCCGGGCCGCGTCCAGCGCGCCCAGCACATACGGCGTGCTGCCGGACGCGGCCAGCAGCAGCACCACGTCGTCGCGCTGCGGCAGCAAGGCGGCCAGGTCGAGGAAGCCTTGTTTGGCGTCGTCCTCCGCGCCCTCCACCGCCGCGAACATAGCGCCCTTGCCGCCGGCCAGCAGCGACAACGCGCGCTCGTGCGGCCACGAGAAGGTCGGGTGCAGCTCCACGCCGTCGAGCACGCCCAGGCGCCCCGAGGTGCCGGCGCCGACGTAGATCAGCCGCCCGCCGGCGGCGATGCGCGGCACGGCGGCTTCGACCGCGGCGGCGATCGCGCCGGCGGCTGCCTGCACGGCGGCGACGGCCTGGAACTGGTCAGCGATCAGCGTGCCGACCAGCTTGGGGACCGGGTATTCATCCAGGCCGGCATGTTCCTGACTGGGGCGTTCAGTGTTGAGCATGCAGAAAGTGTAGTCTTGAACAAGCGCCTGCGCCCATGAAAGCTTGCCAGGAAGGCATTCCGAAAAGTTATACGGTCACAGCCGGTTTTCATTGGCGACCGTCCCCCGCTCACAGTATTCTCGCTACCATCGAGTACACTACAGGCCCCACATGAAACGAGAAATGCAGGCACTGATGGGCATGCTGTTGATGGCGGGCGCCAGCGGCATGGCCGCGACCTTGGACCAGGAACTGGGCGCCGTGGCGGCCGACCAGGCGATGCCGCTGGCCAGCCTGTCGGTGCTGGCCGTTCGCGGCGGCAAGGTGCAGTATCAGTTCCAGACCGGCCAGCGCCGCATCGGCGCATCGGCCGCGCCGGCCAACGCGGACACCATGTACCGCATCGCCTCCATCTCCAAGATGATGACCACGTTCGGCGTGATGCGGCTGATCGAGCAGCATCTGCTGGAACTGGACACCGATGTCGGGCAGTACCTCGGCTATGCGCTGCGCAATCCGCACTTTCCCGACCGGCCCATCACCCTGCGCATGCTGCTGACGCACACCTCGTCCCTGCGCGACGAGGCCGGCTACTTCTGGGGCGCGGACGTCGCCATCCGCGACCGGCTGACCAGCGGCGCGCCCGGCATGTGGGCCGGCGAGGCCGGACCGGGCGACTACTTCATGTACACCAACCTGAACTGGGGCGTGATCGGCACCATCATGGAGAAGGTCAGCGGCGAGCGCTTCGACCGCCTGATGAAGCGCCTGCTGCTCGATCCGATGGAACTGCGCGGCGGCTACAATCCCGCCGAATTCACGGCCGAGGACATCGACAACGTGGCGACCTTGTACCGCAAACGCACCGTCGACACCGAGGTGTGGAATCCCGACGGCCCGTGGATCGCGCAGGTGGACGACTACAGCGCCCGCCCGCCGGCGGCGCCCGCCAACATCGCCACCTACGTCATCGGCAGCAACGGCACGCTGTTCAGTCCGACCGGCGGCCTGCGCATCTCGGCCGCAGACCTGGGCAAGGTGATGCTGATGCTGATCCAGCACGGCCGCTACCAGGACCGCCAGATCCTCCGGCCCGAATCGGTGGCGCTGATGTTCAGCCAGCAGTGGAAGCACAACGGCAGCAACGGCGACACCTATCGCGGCCTGTATCAAAGCTGGGGACTGGGCAACCAGCGCTTCGGGCGCGGCCGGCTGGTCGAGGGTGGCGGCTTCACCGCCGCCGGTCACTTGGGCGAGGCGTACGGCTTGATCTCGACCTTCGTGGTCGATCTGCAGCGCGGCAACGGCATGGTGTCGCTGATCGGCGGCACGGGCACCGATCCCGACAGCAATCCCGGCCGCTACTCGGCGATGACGCGCAGCGAAGAACGCATCCTGACCGCGCTGTATCGCCACGCCATACTCGGCAGGTGAAGCGATGAGCGAAGTCATCGTCATCGGCGGCGGCGTGGTGGGGCTGACCTCGGCCTGGTGGTTGGCCGAGGCCGGCTATCGCGTGACGCTGGTCGAGCGCGAGGCCGAGGTCGGCAGCATGGCCAGCTACCGCAACGGCGGTCAGCTCAGCTACCGCTACGTGTCGCCGCTGGCGGATGCCGGCGTGCCCTTGAAGGCCTTGCACTGGTTGTTCCAGCCCGACGGCCCGCTGCGCTTCCGGCCCGAGGCGGACCTGCGCCAATGGCGCTGGCTGGCGCGCTTCCTCGCCAACTGCAACGCGGCCGCCAACCGCCGCACCACCGCGACGCTGCTGCAATTGGGCGAGTTGAGCCGCAAGGCGATGAGCGAATTGTCGCTGCACGTGCCGCTGTCGGACTTCGCCTGGCGCGACGCCGGCAAGCTGGTGGTGTACCGCAGCCCGCGCCTGTTCGAGCGCGCCGCCAGCCTGGCCGCCGCCGATGCCGAAGTGCTGCCGCCTGCCGCCACGGTCAAGCGCGAACCCGCGCTGGCGGCGTTGCAAGCCGATCTGGCGGGCGGCATCTTCAATGCGGGAGAGGCGGTGGCGGATTGCCACGCCTTCTGCCTGGCGCTGGCGCGGCGGCTGCAATCGCATCCCAATTTCAACGGCGTACTGCATCGCGACGTGACCGGCATACGCACCGAACACGGCCAAGCGATCCAGCTGGACACCACCTCGGGCCCGCTGCGCGCCGACCAGTTTGTGCTGGCCGCCGGCATCGCGAGCCGCGACCTGGCGGCCAGCGCGGGCATCCATCTGCCGCTGTATCCGTTGAAAGGCTACAGCCTGTCCGCGCCGATCCGGCCGTCCGACGTGCCGCCGCAGATCAGCGTGACCGACTTTGAACGCAAGGTGCTATACGCGCGCATCGGCGCACAGCTGCGCGTGGCGGCAATGGTGGACATGGTGGGCGCGGACAACCGCATCAACCCACGCCGCATTCAGGGCCTGGTGCGGCTGGCCAGGGCGGCCCTGCCGCCCGCCCCCGCCAACGCGCCGGCCGAGGCATGGGCCGGCCTGCGTCCGGCCACGCCGGACAGCGCGCCCATCATCGGCGCCACCCGTTACGACAATCTGTGGCTGAACGTCGGCCACGGACCGCTGGGCTTCACCTTCGCCTGCGGCACCGCCAGCCTGCTGTCGAAAATGCTGCGCGGCGAAGCGACACCCATCGCGCTGGACGGACTGACGCTGCGCCGCTGACGGTCAGGACTGCTTCTGGAACAGGCGCAGGATGCTGGAGAAGTCCTGCTGTCCATGGCCCTGCTGCAGGTGCAGCTGATACAGCTGGCGCGCCAGGCTGCCCAACGGCGTGGCCGCCTCGGCCGATTGCGCGGCCTGCTGCGCCAGGCCCAGGTCTTTCAGCATCAGCGAAGTGCCGAAGCCGCCGGCATAGCCGCGCGAGGCCGGCACGTTGTCCATCACGCCCGGCCAGGGGTTGTACAGTTCCAGCGCCCAGTTGCGGCCCGAGCTCTTGGCCATGATGTCCGACAGCACCTTCGGATCGAGGCCGTGCGCGACGCCCAGGTTCAGCGCCTCCGACGTGCCCGCCATCAGTATCCCCAGCAGCATGTTGTTGCAGATCTTGGCGACCTGTCCGGCGCCGGGACCGCCCGCGTGGAAGATGTTCTTGCCCATCTGCTCCAGCACCGGACGGGCGCGCTCCAGCGCCGCCGCTTCGCCGCCGACGATGAAGGTCAACGTGCCGGCCGCCGCGCCCGATGTGCCGCCCGAAACCGGCGCGTCGATCATCGCCAGGCCGCGTTCCTCCGCTGCGGCGGCCACCGCGCGCGCAGCATCGGCGGCGATGGTGCTGCAATCGATGAACAGGGCGTTGGGCTTGGCGTGCGCCAGGATGCCCCGCTCGCCCAGGTACAGCTCGCGCACGTGGCGATCCGCCGGCAGCATGGTGACGACCACGTCCGCTTCGCGCACCGCCGCGACCGCAGACGTGGCGGCCTGCGCGCCTGCGCTATGCAGGCTCTCCATGGCCGCCGCCGACAGGTCGAACACCGAAACCTTGCGGCCAGCACGCAGCAGATTGTGCGCCATCGGCGCGCCCATGTTACCCAGTCCGATAAAAGCGATATGCATGTTGTCTCCTGTTTTATTAGTTCAGATCCGCCAGTGGATGCCGCTGCCACGGCGCCCGGAAGAATTCGCCAACGCTGGCCTGGGCCGCATACAGCGTGGATGGCGACCATTGCGGCGCGTTGTCCTTCTCGACCAGCAGCGCACGCACGCCCTCGGTGAAGTCGGGATGGGCGCAGCATTGCAGCGCAACGATCAGCTCCAGCCGGAACACGTCGGCCAAGCCGAGGTGGCGGCTGCGCCGTTGCAGCTCCCACACCAGCGCCACCGACGACGGCGCGCCTTTCGACAACGCCGCCGCTGCGCGCCGCAGCCAAGCCGATTCCCCTTGGTAGCCGGTGATGGCCGCCACCACCTCGCCCAGCTCGCGGCTCGCGGTCATGGCTTCGATGGTATCCCAGTTGTGGCGCAGCTCCGATACCGGCAGCGATTCCGGCGGCAGGCTAAGCGCGCGCAACAGGCGGTCCACCACGATGGCGGGATCGGAGCGCCAGTCGGCGGCGCACAGCGCGTCAATGACGGCGGCGCGTTGTTCCTGCGGCAGGAAGTAGTCGCCCAGGCCGGTGAACAGCGCGTCATGCGCGTTCA
Source organism: Duganella sp. BJB1802 (assembly GCF_013369445.1). Classification (NCBI taxonomy): domain Bacteria; kingdom Pseudomonadati; phylum Pseudomonadota; class Betaproteobacteria; order Burkholderiales; family Oxalobacteraceae; genus Duganella; species Duganella sp. BJB1802. Next base: position 45,381 of record NZ_JABWEF010000011.1, read on the forward strand.
GGGAGGCGCCGGTCAGGCCGAGGAACAAACCGCTGCGGCCCGGCATGCGCGGCAGGAACCAGCTGCCGCCCACGTCCGGGAACAGGCCGATGGTAATCTCCGGCATGGCGATGCGGGTGGTCGGCGTCACTACGCGGTGGCCGGCGCCGGCCAGCAAGCCCAGCCCGCCGCCCATGACGATGCCGCCACCCCACACCACCAGCGGCTTCGGATAGGTGTGAATCAGATGGTCGAGCCGGTACTCTTCGCTGAAGAACGCCTCGGCGTGGCGGTTCGGCATGGCGGTGGGCTCGGCCAGGATCGCGTCGCGCAGCGTACGCACGTCTCCGCCGGCGCAGAAGGCCTTGTTGGTGCTCGATTGCAGCACCACGCAGGCGACGCCGTCATCCCTTGCCCAGTCCTGCATGGCGAGGTACAGGGCACGTATCATCTCCAGCGTGAGCGCGTGCAGCGTGGCCGGAACGTTCAGCGTGGCGATGCCGATGCGCTTGCCGTCGTTGGCCGCGCGTGTTTCCAGCAGCACCGCCGGGACTCGCTCCAGGTTGGCGGCGTCACGCATTGCGCCACCGTGCGGAACGTTTTTCCAGGAAGGCCAGCACGCCCTCCTTCTGGTCCTGCGTATCGAACAGATCGACGAAACGCTCGCGCTCCTGCGGCAGCATGTGCTGCGGCGGCAGGCTGCGCGCGCCCTGGATCAGCGACTTGCAGGCGGCGACGCTGCTCGGGCTCTGGCGCCACGACTTCTCCGCCAGCGCCAGCGCCGCCTCCAGCGCGGCGCCGGTGGCGACCACTTCCTCCACCAGGCCGATGGACAGGGCCCGCTGCGCGTCGATGCGCTCGCCGCACAAGATCATGCGCTTGGCCCAGCCTTCGCCGACCAGCCACGACAGCTGCTGCGTGCCGCCGGCACAGGGAAGCAGGCCGACCGCCGCTTCCGGCAAGGCCATTTGCGCATGTTCCTCCGCGATGCGGATGTCGCAGGCCAGCGCGCATTCCAGGCCGCCGCCCATCGCATAGCCGTTGATGGCGGCGATGCTGACGCCCCGGAAGCCGGACAATGCTTCGAACGCCAGACCGAAGCGTTGCGCCATCGCGCGGGCCACGGCCTTGTCGCCGTCGGCGAACAGCTTCAGGTCGGCGCCGGCCGAGAAGAACTTGGCGCCGCCGCCGGTGATCACCAGCGCGTAGATGTCGCGCTCGGCGTTCAGGTCAGCCACCAGCTCGGCCAGCGCCGCCAGGCTCTCCAGCGTCCATGTGTGGGCCGGCGGGTTGTCAAGGGTGATCACGGCCGTGTGCTGGCACCGTTCCACTTGCAGGTTTGCGTAGGTCTTGTTCATTTGATTGTCTCCGTGGCGCCCTCGCGCAGGATGGCCCTGCCGACGATGAGGCGCATGATTTCATTGGTACCTTCAAGGATTTGATGCACCCGCGTGTCGCGCACATGGCGCTCCAGCGGATACTCGCGGATGTAGCCATAGCCGCCGTGCAGTTGCAGCGCCTCGTTGGCGACGGCGAAGCCGGCATCGGTGGCGAAGCGCTTGGCCATGGCGCAGTAGACGCTGGCGTCCGGGCTTTCCTGGTCCAGCTTCCAGGCAGCCAGCCGCACCATCTGGCGCGCCGCGACCAGCTCCGTCACCATGTCGGCCAGCTTGAATTGCAGCGCCTGGAATTGCGCCAGCTCGCGGCCGAACTGGAAGCGCTCCTTCAAGTAGGCGCCGGCCCGCGCCAACGCCGCCTGCGCCGTGCCGACCGAGCAGGCGGCGATGTTGATGCGGCCGCCGTCCAGTCCCTTCATGGCGATCGCGAAGCCCTCGCCCGGCTCGCCCAGCATGTTGGCGCCCGGGACAAGCACGTTGTCGAAGTGGATGGCGCAGGTGGGCTGGCTTTTCCAGCCCATCTTTTCCTCGTTCTTGCCGAAGCTGATGCCGGGCGTGTCGGCCGGCACCGCGAAGGCCGAGATGCCGGCCGCGCCGTCGTCGCCGGTGCGGGCCATCACCACCAGCAGGTCGGTGCTGCCGGCGCCGGAGATGAAGGCCTTGCTGCCGTTGAGCAGGTAGTTCCCGCCCTGGCGCTCGGCGCGGGTGCGCAGCGAGGCCGCGTCGGAGCCGGCCTGGGCCTCGGTCAGGCAGTAGCTGGCCAGGGCCTGGCCGCTGGCGAGGCGCGGCACCCATTGCCGGCACATGTCCGGACCGCCCCAGCGCGCCACCATCCAGGTCGCCATGTTGTGGATCGACAGGTAGGCGGTGGTGGAGGTGCAGCCGGCCGCCAGTTCCTCGAAGATGGTGGCGGCGTCCAGCCGCGACAGACCCAGCCCGCCCAGATGCTGCGGCGTGTACAGTCCGCAGAATCCGAGTTCGCCGGCCTTGGCCAGGGCGTCGCGGCTGAAGTGGCCATCGGCGTCCCAGTGGGCTGCGTTGGGCGTGAGCTCGCCTTCGGCAAACTCGCGCGCGGCCTGCTGGAATGCCCGCTGCTCCTCGTTGAGCGCGAAGTCCATGATCGCTACTTCAGGCTGATGGTGGTGTTGACCTGGCCGACCGAGGCCGCGTCCGCGAACCAGCGCTGGGTGATGGTCTGGGTCTGCGTATAGAACAGCACCACCTGCTTGCCGTACGGGCCCAGGTCGCCCAGCTTGGACCCGCGCGAACCGGTAAAGCTGAACAGCGGCACCGGCACCGGAATCGGCACGTTGATGCCGACCTGGCCGACGTCGATATCCTCCTGAAACTTGCGCGCGGCGGCGCCGCTCTGCGTGAACAGGGCCGTGCCGTTGCCGTTCGGGTTGGCGTTGACCAGGGCGATGGCGTCGTCCAGCGTGTCGGCCTCGACGACGATCAGCACCGGTCCGAAGATCTCCTGGTCGTACACCGCCATGCCGGGCTTGACGCCGGACAGGATGGTGGGCGCGATGAAGTTGCCGTTCGGGTAGCCGTCGACCTTGACCGCGCGGCCGTCCAGCGCCAGGTGCGCGCCCTGTTCCACGCCCTTGGCGATCAGCGCCAGCACGCGTTCCCTGGCGGCGCAGGAAATGACCGGGCCGAGGTCGGGATTGTCCTTGCCGGCGCCGACCGTCAGCGCGGCCGCTTTCTTGACCAGCTCGGGCAGCCAGTCGCGCGCCTGGCCCACCAGCACCGCCACCGAGGCCGCCATGCAGCGCTGGCCGGCGGCGCCGAAGCCTGCGCCCAGCAGCTGGTTCAGGGTCTGTTCCTTGTTCGCGTCCGGCAGCACGACGGCGTGGTTCTTGGCGCCCATCATGCACTGGGCGCGCTTGCCCGCCAGCGTCGCGCGCTGGTAGACGTGCTTGCCGACGTGGCTGGAGCCGACGAAGGACACGGCGCGGATGTCGGGATGGTCACACAACGCGTTGACCACCTCCTCGCCGCCGTGGACGACGTTCAGCACGCCCGCCGGGATGCCGGCCTCCAGCGCCAGCCTGACCAGCTTGACGGTGACCAGCGGATCCTGCTCGGAGGGCTTGAGCACGAAGGTGTTGCCGCAGGCGATGGCCATCGGGAACATCCACAACGGGATCATGGCCGGGAAGTTGAACGGGGTGATGCCGGCGCACACGCCCAGCGGCTGCAGCACGCTGTAGGTATCGACGCCGCCGGCCACGTTCTGCGCGAACTCGCCCATTTGCAGCGTGCCGATGTTGGCCGCGTGCTCGACCACTTCCAGGCCTCGGAACACGTCGCCCTCGGCGTCGAGCAGCGTCTTGCCCTGCTCGGCGGTCAGCGTGGCGGCCAGGTCGGCCATGTTTTCGCGGATCAGTTGCTGGTATTTCAGGAAGATGCGGGCGCGCGCGCCGATCGGGGTCTTGCGCCAGGTCTTGAAGGCGCGCTGGCCGGCGGAGACCGCCTGCGCCACCTCGTCCGCCGTGGCGAACGGCACGCGGGCCAGCACCTCCTGCGTGGCCGGGTTGACAACGTCGCGCCAGACGGTGGTGCGGGATTCGACCCATTCGCCATTGATCAGCAAGGGTACGGTGGGAATAGCTGCGGTCATCGTCGGTCTCCTGGTGGTGTATCGAAAGGCTTGCGGTTTTTGCTAATTGTTTGCATTATTCGCTTATCCGAAACGTGCGTAAAGACGTAAAAATGCGAGGAATTGCGAAGTTTTCAAAGCGAATTTGCGAAGGTTGCAAAGATGTCTAAAGTTTTCATGGGGGTGCGTCTGCAGCGCCTGCGCGAGGAGCGCAAGCTGACCCAGGCGGCGCTGGCCAAGCTGCTGGACATCTCGCCCAGCTATCTGAACCAGATCGAGCGCAACCAGCGGCCGTTGACCGTGTCCATCCTGCTGCGGGTGGGCGCGGTGCTGGGCATCGATCCACAGATCTTTTCCGAACACGACAGCGCCGGGCTGGTGGCCGACCTGCGCGACGCCTTCAGCGAGCTGCCGGGCGCCGATACCTCGCTGGCGGAACTGAAGACGCTGGTGGAGAACATGCCCGGCGTGGCGCGCGCCATCGTGCAGATGCAGAGCCGCTACCGCATGGTGGCGGGCCGCGCGGCGGCGCTGGAATCGCAGTTCGACGATGGCAACCGAGGCATCAGCATCGCCCCGCCGTCGGTCGACGAGGAGGTGCGCGACTACCTGAACCAGCGGCAGAACTACATCGACGAGCTGGACCAGGCGGCTGAGCTGGCCGGCGACGCCGGCGCGGCCGCGCTGCAGCGCCGGCTGGCGGAGCGGCATGGCGTGACGGTGCTGGCTTCGCCGATGTCCAGCCTGCCGATGGAGCGGCGCCGCTACGATGCCGCGCAAAAGCTGCTGTGGCTGCCGGACTCGATCAGCGAGGGCCAGCGCGCCTTCCAGATGGCCGCGCAGCTGGGCTTGCTGGAACAGGCGGACGCGATCGAGTCGCTGGTGCAGGCGGCCGGCTTTTCCAGCGACGCCACGCGGGACGGCGCCCGGCTGGCCCTGTCGAACTATTTTGCCGGGGCGCTGCGCCTGCCCTACCACCGCTTCCTGCAGGCGGCCGAGGCCTGCGCCTACGATATCGAGCTGCTGGCCGGCCAGTTCGGCGTGGGCTTCGAGGCGGTTTGCCACCGGCTCAGCACGATGCAACGGCCGGGATTCGCCGGATTGCCGGTGTTTTTCGTGCGCGTGGACCGGGCCGGCAACATCTCCAAGCGGCAATCGGCGGCGGCTTTCCATTTTTCCCGCGCCGGCGGCACCTGTCCGCTGTGGGTGGTGTACGAGGCGTTCAGCCTGCCCGGCCAGGTGCTGCGGCAGGTGGCGCGCATGCCCGACGGCAGCACCCATCTGTGGATCGCGCGCCAGGTCAGCGGCGGGCCGGCCGGCTTCATGGCGCCGGGCCGCTCGTTCGCCGTGGCGCTCGGTTGCGATATCAGCCAGGCGCACCGCATGGTGTATGCCAAGGGCCTGGACCTGGCCAATCCCGACGTCGCCACGCCGATCGGCAACGGCTGCAAGGTGTGCGAGCGCAACGATTGCCTGCAGCGGGCGTTTCCATCCATTTTGCGACAGAAAACTATCGAACCCAGGCTGCCATAGCAAATCGACTACGCCTCGCGGTACAATCTTGTATGCAACTAGGATTACTCCATGAGACATAGCCAGCCGTTCGCGGAACTTCCACAGATGGCCCGTGCCGTGTCCGTGCGGCGCCTGTTCCGCGACGGCAGCTGGCGCGAGCAGCTGTCAATGTCGGCATTGTGGCTGTTGTCGCTGGCCGCCAGCATCGGGCTGGGGCTGATCTCGGTGATCTTCAAGTGGTCCGGCCTGCCGGTCCACCTGGGCGGGCTGGAGCTGTACATCACCGTCTATCCGCCGCTGGTGATCTGCCTGGTGTGGACGCTGACCTGCGGCTGGTGGTGGGGCGCCATTCCCGCCTACCTGGCCACCCTCACGCTTGCCCTCTACGGCGGCATGCCGCTGTCCTGGGCGCTGCTGTTCAGCGCCGCCAATCCGCTCGGCTTCGCGGTCATGGGGCTGGGCTATCGGGCCATCGCCATCAGCCGGAATTTGAGCAGCGTGAGCGCGATGCTGTTTTATGTGCAGTTGTCGTTCGTGAGCGCCATTTTCAGCTCCAGCGGCGCGCTGGTCTGGTGCTATACCAACCGCATCGATTCGACCGCCCTGCTGCCGATCTGGCAGGGCTGGTGGCTGGGCGCCTTCCTGCAAAGCGTGTTCCTGTGCGCGCCGGCGATGGCCCTGCTGTGGCCGCACCTGGAGCGCTGGCAGCAAGCCAGGCCGCAATTGCTGGTCGACGCCGCGGCCGATCCGCGCGGCTCGGTGCTGCGCCTGCTCGGATGCGTGACGATCGGCGTGCTGATCTATGGTTTCGTGACGCTGCAGCTGGCCGACAACCTGTTGCACGCGCAGGCGGCCGGCATCCCGGCGGCGCTGGCGCGGGCGCTGGAGGTGGCCCGGGACACGACCTGGGCGTTCTACTGGGTGTTCGCGCTGATCGTCGTGTTCATCGCGGCGTTCGGCTACCACATGTTCATCCACTGGCAGACGCTGACCAACCAGCTGGTCACCGACCTGCGCCACGCCAACCAGCGGCTGTACATGCTGGCCGGCACCGACAGCCTGACCGGCCTGCACAACCGCCGCGTGGCCGACGAGCGCATCGCCGCCGAGTGGCAGCGCTCGCAACGGCTGGGCCTGCAGGCCGCGCTGGTGATGATCGACATCGACCATTTCAAGCAGATCAACGACCGCCACGGCCACCCGGTCGGCGACGAGGCGATCCGCATCCTGGCGTCCGAGATCCGCGCGTTGTCGCGCGAGATCGACTGCGCCTGCCGCTACGGCGGCGAGGAGTTCGTCATCCTGCTGCCGCAGGCCGATGCCGAGGGAGCTTATGCGTTCGCCGAGCGGCTGCGCACCCAGGTGGCGGCGGTGCCTGTGGCGAGTGAGCACGGCGCCTTCCATTTCACGGTCAGCGCCGGCATCGCGCTGTTCGACGCCGCCGACATCAGCCATGACGGATGGATCGAACGCTGCGACAGCGCGCTGTACCGGGCCAAGCGCAACGGCCGCAACCAGGTGGTGTCCGAGGCGCACGTGGCCGTCTGACTTGGTTCCCTGGGAACTCATCCCCGTCCTACATCCACACTGCGCGCGCACCTATACCTGCGCGGTCGCGCTCCAAGGATGATGAGTGTTGTCACCTCGTTGTTCAACGCGGGACCGCACCAACTATCTGGAGACCACCATGAGCTACTTAGACCGTGATACCTATGGCATTTACAGCGATACCTCGGAAGGCCCCGGCCCCCGCCTGATGGGCGCCGACACGCTGATCGGCGAAGACGTCTACAACCGCCAGGACGAAGACCTGGGCGACATCAAGGAAATCATGCTGGACATGCGCCAGGGCCAAGTGGCCTATGCCGTGCTGTCGTTCGGCGGTTGGCTGGGCATGGGCGACAAGCTGTTCGCCGTCCCCTGGCAGGCGCTGCAACTGGACACCGCCAACAAGCGCTTCCTGCTCGATGTATCCAAGGAGCACCTGAAAAACGCCCCCGGCTTCAACAAGGACAACTGGCCGGACATGGCCAGCACCGAGTTCAGCACGCAGATCCACAACTTCTACGGCACCCAGCAGAACGTGCCGGGCGCCCGCACCGCCAGCGGCAGTGTGATGGGCAGCAGCACCGGCAGCCTGCAAAGCGACCAACCCGGCAGCGCCAGCCGTAGCACTTCCGGCAGCAGCAGCGGCACGCTGTAGCGGCTGGCCCACAGAACGCGCAGATTGGCTCGTCAAGGCATGCGATAGCAGGCATGCCTTGTGGGCATCTCTGGTCTAATTGTTGCACCAACAGCAATTAGACCGACCATGCAAAAATCCCTCGCCGTTTCCCTGCTCGCGCTGGCGCTGTGCGCCGGCCCCACCCTCGCCTTCGAACCCCTGCCACCCGAAACCATGGACGACACCCGCGTCTTCAAGGTGGAGGTGCTGCAGGTGACGGATATCGAACCCTACCAGGAAGCCTACAACGGCTTCCTCAAGTCGCTGCAGGCGAGCGGCCTGGTGGCCGGCAAGAACCTGAGCATCCACAAGGTGGCGATCGATTTCGACATCGAAAAAGGCGGGTTCTGGAGCCGGCTGGGCGTGCTCCTGCGCATCCGCCAGGAGGCCGGCCGCATCGTCGAGGCCAAGCCCGATCTGGTGCTGACCATCGGCACGCCGGCCACCAAGTACGCGCGCGGCATGCTGGCCGACGCCCATATCCCGCTGGTCTTCACGGCGATCGCCAATCCCGAGGATGCCGGCTGCGCGTCGCTGGTCGACGGCGGCGAAGGCGCGACCGGCTCGACGCTGTACACCGACATGGCCGACTCGCTCAAGCTGGTCCAGGACGTGTTCCCGAACGTGCGCCGGATCGGCATGGTCTACACCGACGACGAGAACGGCGTGGCCAACGTGGCGGCGGCGACCCGCAGCGGCAAGCCGCTGGGCCTGGACGTGAGTTCCAGGCTGGTCAACAAGACCGACCACATCGCGCCGTCGTTGAAGGAATTGTACGGCGCCGGCCGCGGCGTGCAGATGTTCGCCGTGCCGCTGGACACCTACTACGGCCTGCACCGCTACGAGGCGGCCATCGACCTGGGCGATTTCGGCATCGAGAACAAGGTGCCGGTGGTGACGCTGGCGATGGTGCGGGTGCCCGGCGCGGCGCTGTACGTGGGCGCGGATTTCACCCAGGTCGGGCGGCTGGCCGGCACCCAGGCGGCCAAGATCCTGCAGCGCCACACCAAGCCGGACGTGCTGCCCATCCTGCGCCAGGAGACGCCCACGGTGATGGTCGACCCGGCGCGCATGGCGGCGCTGGAGGTGACGCTGCCGCCGGCGATGGCGGCCCGCAAGACCATCACCTCCAGCGGTTTCTGGCAAATCGACCTGGCCAAGTAAGTTGTTGTTATACTGGCAGCATCGTTTGACAACAATTTGGAACGTTTATGCGGCACAGGCCTGTCCTCGCCCTGATATTTTTGCTGGGCCTGGCCGCCAGCCCAACCCGCGCCAGCGACGAGGCCAAGCCCATCGTCATGGCCACCATGCTGGAGCAGCAGAACAGCTTTGCCGGACGCTGGCTCAGGCTGATCTACACCGAGGCCTTCCAGCAACTGGGTGTGGCGTTGGAAATACGCAGCTTGCCCGCGGCCCGGGCCAGCGCCGAAGCGATCGCCGGCAACGTCGATGGCGAGCTGGCGCGCGGCTATGACTACGGCGCAATGCAGACGGCGCTGACGCGCGTGCCGGAAGCTCCCTTGTCGGCAAGCAGCGCGGCCTATACCCGGAATCCCGACATTCACCTGAGCAACGGCTGGGAATCCTTGCGCGGCACCAACTATCGGGTGGATTTCCGTTTCGGCTACCCGGTGATCCAGCAGCGGCTGGCGGCGGTGCTGCCGCCAGGCAGCTTCAGCGGAGTGCTGAACGCGCAGCTGGGCTTGCGCAAACTGGTGGTCGGGCGCAGCGATCTCTACGTCGACACCGCCGAGGTCGTCGATCCCATGCTGGCCAGCCCTGAATTCGCGCATGCGGGCATCCGTCAGGCGGGCGTGCTGGAACACATGCCGATCTATGCCTACCTGAACAAAAGACATGAAAAGCTGGCCCTGCGCCTGTCCGCCGTCATCAGGAAGATGCGCGAGAGCGGCCAGATCGAGCAACTGCGCCAGCAGGCGCTGAAGGAGTAGCCGCACCAAAACCGGGCATTTCCTCTGGCACGTTTCTTGATAGATCATAAACGTACTCATCAGGGAATGTTCGATATGGCTAAATTCTTCAACGAAATGACCGCCGACGGGCTGGCCCATCATGCCAGCGCCGAGGTACGTGAACACTACCGCGAGTTCTGCGGCTGGCTGCAGCGCCAGTCGTCGGAAACCATCGAGCGCAAGCGCGCCGAGGCCGACCTGACCTTCCGCCGGGTCGGCATCACCTTCGCCGTCTATGGCGACGACGCCGGCACCGAGCGGCTGATTCCCTTCGATACCATCCCGCGCATCATCCCGGCGGGCGAGTGGAAGCAGCTGCAGACGGGGCTGGTGCAGCGGGTGCAGGCGCTCAATATGTTCATCCATGATATTTATCATGACCAGAACATCATCAAGGCCGGCATCATCCCGGCCGAGCAGATCTACAAAAACGCGCAGTACCGGCCCGAGATGCAGGGTATCAAGGTGGCGTCGGACATCTACGCCCACATCGCCGGGGTCGACATCGTGCGCGCCGGCCAGGGCGAGTTCTACGTGCTGGAGGATAACCTGCGGGTGCCGTCCGGCGTGTCCTACATGCTGGAAGACCGCAAGATGATGATGCGGCTGTTCCCCGAACTGTTCGCCCGCAACAAGATCGCGCCGGTCGACCACTATCCCGACTTGCTGCTCGACAACCTGCGCTCCGTCGCGCCGATGGGCATCAACGATCCCACCGTGGTGGTGATGACGCCCGGCATGTACAACTCGGCCTACTTCGAACACGCCTTCCTGGCGCAACAGATGGGCGTGGAACTGGTCGAGGGCAAGGATTTGTTTGTCAGCGACAACACCGTCTTCATGCGTACGACGCGCGGCCCCAAGCGCGTGGACGTGATCTACCGCCGCCTCGACGACGATTTCCTCGATCCGCTGGCGTTCCGTCCGGACTCCTCGCTCGGCGTGCCGGGCCTGCTGTCGGTCTACCGCGCGGGACGGGTCACGCTGGCCAACGCCATCGGCACCGGCGTGGCGGACGACAAATCGATCTATCCATTTGTGCCGGACATGATCAAGTTCTACCTGTCCGAGGAACCGGTGCTCAACAACGTACCGACCTACCAGTGCCGCAAGAAGGAAGACCTGGCGTACACGCTGGCCAACCTGCCCGAGCTGGTGGTCAAGGAGGTGCATGGCGCCGGCGGCTACGGCATGCTGGTCGGGCCGGCCTCGACCAAACAGCAGATCGAGGACTTCCGCCAGCGCCTGATCGCCAAGCCGGACGGCTACATCGCCCAGCCGACGCTGGCGCTGTCGGCCTGCCCCACCTACGTGGAAAACGGCATCGCGCCGCGCCACATCGATTTGCGTCCCTTCGTACTGTCGGGCAAAACCATTTCCATGGTGCCCGGCGGGCTGACCCGCGTGGCCCTGCAGGAAGGCTCGCTGGTGGTGAACTCGTCGCAGGGCGGCGGCACCAAGGACACCTGGATACTGGAACGTTAAGGAGACACCATGTTAAGCCGCACCGCCGATCACCTGTTCTGGATGGCGCGCTACACCGAGCGCGCCGAAAACACCGCCCGCATGCTCGACGTCAATGTGCAGACCTCGATGCTGCCCCAGTCCGACGAGGAAAACGCCCAGGGCTGGCGCGCCATGCTAGGCATCTCCGAGCTGCAGTCAGCCTTCGACCGCAAGTACGACTCGCTGGAGGCGCGCGCCGTCATCGACTTCATGGTGCGCGATCCCGACAACCCCTCCTCCATCGTGGCCTGCCTGACCGAGGCGCGCGAAAACGCCCGCGCCGTGCGCGGCACGCTGACCACGGAGGTCTGGGAAATCCAGAACCAGACCTGGCTGGACATGCAGAAGCGCCTGGACAGCGACCTGCTGGAAAACGATCCCAGCAAGTTCTTCGAATGGGTCAAGTTCCGCTCGCACCTGTCGCGCGGGGTGACCGTGGGCACAATGCTGCGCGACGAGGCCGTGCATTTCATCCGCCTGGGCACCTTCCTGGAGCGGGCCGACAACACGGCGCGCATCCTCGACGTCAAGTTCCACGGCGGCGGCGCGGAGAGCACCGGCGAGACCATGACCCAGCGCGATTTCTACTACTGGGGCGCGCTGTTGCGTTCGGTGTCCGGCTTCGAGATCTACCGCAAGGTGTACCGCGACGTCATCACGCCGGCGCGCATCGCCGAGCTGCTGATGTTGCGCGGCGACATGCCGCGCTCGCTGCTGGCCTGCATGGACGAAGTGGTCCAGAACCTGCGCGAGGTGCGCAACGACGTGTCCGCCGATACGGAACGCTTCGCCGGCAAGCTGCACGCGGAGCTGCAATTCGGCAAGATCGACGACATCCTGGCGACCGGCCTGCACGACACCCTGACCGGCTTCCTGGCCGACATTTACCAACTGGGCAACCGCGTCAGCCGCGATTTCCTGGTGCCGCTGGCGGCTTGAAACGAGGCAATCCATGCAACTGACGATACGTCACGAAACGCGCTACACCTACACCACGCCGCTGGCCTACACCATCCAGCAGCTGCACCTGACGCCGCGCGCGGAGGCGCAGCAGCACGTGCTGTCGTGGAATATCGCGATGCCGGGCCATGTGCACGCCTACACGGATGCCTACGGCAACCTGTCGCACATGATGACAATGGACGTGCCGCACCAAGGGCTGACCATCGTGGCGGGCGGCGTGGTGGAAACCACCAGCCCGAAACAGGGCCGCATCCCCAACGGCGACAGCCTGTCGCCGCTGATCTACACGGTGTCGACACGCCTGACCGAGCCCACGCCCGGCATCCTGGAGCTGGCGGCGTCCTGCCTGCCGGACGGCAAGGCGCAGACCAAGGACTTGATACGCCTGGCCGAGCACATCTTTGGTGCGGTCCGGTATCAAAGCGGTGCGACCGCGGTCACCACCACGGCCAGCGACGCGCTCGCCCTGGGCCAGGGCGTGTGCCAGGACCACGCGCACCTGTTCCTGGCCTGCTGCCATGCGCATGGCATCCCGGCGCGCTACGTGTCCGGCTATATCGACCCGGAAACCAGCGACCATGCGGCCAGCCATGCCTGGGTGGACGCCTGGGCCGAGGACAAGGACTACACCGGCTGGGTCAGCATCGACGTGACCCACGCGCGGCTGATGACGGACGCCTATTGCCGCCTGGCGATCGGGCGCGACTACGACGCGGCGGCGCCGGTGCGCGGCGTGCGGCGCGGCGGCGGCACCGAGTCGATGAGCGTGGACGTGCAGATCGTGCCCCAATGAGTGGTCAATGAGCAGCCCGGCGGGGGTGTACAATAATAATTATTCTAATCAATAACTTGCAACGATGACTTACTGTGTGGGCATGCGCCTGGATGCCGGGCTGGTGTTTCTTTCCGATTCGCGTACCAACGCCGGCGTGGACCAGGTCGGCACGTTCCGCAAGATGAGCGTGTTTGAAATCCCCGGCGACCGCATGATGGTGCTGATGACCGCCGGCAATCTGTCGATCTCGCAATCGATACGCCAGTTGGTGGCCGAGCAGCAAAACACCGACGGCCACAGCATCTGGAACGCCACCAGCATGCACGAGGCTGCCCGCCTGCTGGGCGACGCCGTGCGGCAGGTGCATGAACGGGAAGCCAAGGCGCTGGCCGAATTCGGCATCGAGTTCAATGTCAGCATCATCTTCGGCGGCCAGATCAAGGACGAGCGCTGCCGCTTGTTCCAGATCTATTCGGCCGGCAATTTCATCGAATCCCACGACGAAAACACCTATTTCCAGATCGGCGAAGCCAAGTACGGCAAGCCCATCATCGACCGCGTGGTGACCCCGGCCACCGGCCTGGACGACGCCGCCAAGTGCGCGCTGATTTCCATGGATTCGACGCTGCGCTCCAATGTGTCGGTCGGCCTGCCGCTGGATCTGCTGGTGTACGAGCGCGACAGGCTGGCGGTGACGCACTTCGTCACCATCGACGAGCGCAACCAGTATTTCCAGATGATACGCAACACCTGGGGCCACCAGCTCAAGCGCGTGTTCGAGGGGCTGGACAACCCGGTGTGGAACGCCGCGCCGGAAGCGACCGCCAACGTGCTGCATTCGAGCCAGACCGGCAGCAAGCCGGTCCGCGTGGCGCCGCCGGCCGGCGTGGCGGCACCCGTGGCGTCAACCGCGCCTTTGCAGACGCTGACGCAACAGTTCCACGACGGGCAACAGTAACGGCCGGCTTCCGCCATCGGGACAGAGTATGATGGGAGGTAAATTCACCACTCACGGAGCGCTGCATGTCTGATGCCACACCGCCGGTATCCGAGGAACAGATCTTTTCGGTCGACACCTTGCTCAAGTACATGGGCAACGACGACAAGGCGCTGGCCGTAGTCTCGAAGATCGTCCGCGACGCCTGCGCGCCCGGCATGGCGCCCATGCAGCAGGCCGCCGAAGCGCTGCGCGAGGAGCGCTACACCGATGCCGGCAAGACCCTGCACAGCCTGCGCGGTTCGATCGGCACGCTGGGCGCCAAGCGCCTGGTGAGCGCCTCGCTCAAGCTGGAGCAGGCGATCGCCGAACGTCATCTGGATCAAGTTCCTTCCTTGTTCACCGCGCTCGAGTCCGAATACCGACTGGTATTGCAGTCCGCCGACGCCTGGTTGCAACGCAGCGCGCCGCAAAGCGGGCCATCGGGCCAAGCCTGAGTCAGCCGACGGCCGGCGCGGCCTCGCATCAACTTTCCCTGAAATCAACAAATAACAACACTACCGGCATTGCACTCAACAAAGCGCCAGTGTATCGTTCAGTAATTATGAATTGCGACTTATGCTGCAGCGCAACCAAGCGGGCCGCGCCACGCTTTTTCGCCCCACTTAACGAATGGTTACAATTGTTACCCTGATTATCGCCTTGCAAACCGGAGCCTGAAAAGCTTCGTGATAAGATCCCTTCCGAATTGATAAGCAATGGCAGCTAGCAAGACAGAAGCTGGCGTGCGCCACGTTTTTCCGTCGTTTTGTAGAATGGAAAGCCAAAACTATTGCAATTCAGCATCTTGCGCAATTGATAATTTGTCTCGGCGCAAGTATAATGGTGCATTGCGTCGAGGCGGTGGCAGCTTGCACATCGAACTTGAAGTGCCGGGGCAGACGGCATCGGTTTTTTTAGCCTTGGATAGATCAGCAGGAAGGCTTTCCTCACCGACAACGGTATGGCTTTAACCAAGGGTAACTAAAATATGGAATTATTCAACAAGTCGGGTGTACTGGTATCGTCGGTGTTGGTGCTGGTGGGCGCATTGATCGCCTGCCAGGCGCAAGAAGACGCGATCCCGTCGCCGACCGTGATTGAAGCCGCCGCCTTGCAGATGGGGCCCATGGGCCAGACCGCCGCCGAACGCCGCCTGCAAGAGTGGGCCGATCAAGGCTCGCCGGTGGCCCAGCGCGAACTGGCGTTGCGCTACCTGGCCAACCCGGCCAAGCGCCACGAAGCGATGCAGCTGTTCGAGCGCGCCGCCAACGCCGGCGACGCCCAGGCTGCGGAAGGACTGGTCGGCATGTATCACGGCAACACCGCAGCCATGCAAAGTGGCGGCGCGAACCCGGCCATCAGCGCCAGCCGTGTGATCAAGGAAGCCGCCAACGTGAACTACCTTCCGCGCTAAGCGCCCTGCCCGCTTCGCCACCGAGCCGCGACACCCTCCAGGTGCTGCGGCTTTTTTATTAGACAAGACATCAAAGGACGGGCGTATGGACAGGTTGCGGGCGCTGGAAGTGTTTGTGGAAGTGGTGCGCAGGGAAGGCTTTGCCCGCGCCGCCGAGGCGCTCGACACCTCGCCGGCCAACGTGACCCGCTACATCAGCGACCTCGAAGCCCATCTGCAAACCCGGCTGCTGAACCGCAGCTCGCGCAAGATGTCGCTCACCTCCAGCGGCGAAGCGCTGTTCGAACGCGCCAAGTCCATCCTCGACGACGTGGCGGAGGCGGAGGCGATCGCTTCGTCCGCCACCATGCAGCCGCATGGCGTGCTGCGCATCAATGCCCCGCTCAGCTTCGGCGTGCTGCACCTGGCGCCGCTGTGGGCCCGGTTCATGCAGAAATATCCCGACGTGCAGCTGGATGTGGCGCTGATCGACCGCGTGGTCGACATCGTCGAGGAAGGCTATGACATGGCGATCCGCATTTCGCGCTCCGGTTCGGCGTCGAACGTGGCGCGCAAGCTGGCCACCTCGCACAACATCCTGTGCGCGTCGCCGGCCTACATCCAGCAGCGTGGCATGCCGCTGCATCCCGCCGAGCTGCTACAGCACAGCTGCATCGGCTACAGCTACGCGGCCACGGCCGACGAATGGCAGATTCTCGATGCCAGGGAGCAGCCGCACGCGGTCAAGGTGCAGTGCGTCATGCATACCAACAATGGCGACACCGCCCGCGCCGCGGCCTTGGGCGGGCTGGGCGTGATCTGGCAGCCCAGCTTCCTGGTGGGCGCCGACCTGCGCGCCGGCACGCTGGTACGGGTGCTGCCCGAGTATCACATGCCGGACATCGACGTGCTGGCCGTCTACCCCAGCCGCCGCCACCTGAGCGCCAAGGTGCGGGTGATGATCGACTTCCTGGTCGAGCAGTTTTCCGGCGTCCCGCCGTGGGACCGCGCCGACTAGTTTTCGACCATAAAGATCCCCGAACCCTTTTGACGCAGGTCATACGGCCTGCCCGCCCTGGCGCGGATACTCAATGGGCTGACCGCACAGGAGGGGATGCGACGATGGATCCACGCGTACAATATCGGGAACAATTGCAAGCCTTCACCCGCCAGCACCGGGCGGGGCATTGGAGCGGCAGCTTCGCGCAATTCATGGAGCAGGTGTTGCCGGTGGCGCCCTGCCAGTTCGTGCGCAGTTCGCATCAGTACATCTGGGACATGCTCGGCTGGAGCGGCCAGCAGGATGAAAACGGCAAGCTGCGCTGCAAGCTGTTCGCCGACGAACTGTTCGGTATCGACGATGCGCTGGCGCGGGTGGCCGACTATTTCAAGGCGGCCGCCGCCGGATCGGAAGTCGGCCGGCGCCTGCTGCTGTTGCTGGGGCCGCCATCGGGCGGCAAGTCCACGCTGGTGATACGGCTCAAGCGCGGGCTCGAGGAATACAGCTACACCGACGCCGGCGCGCTGTTCGGCATCGCCGGCTGCCCGGTGCACGAATCGCCGCTGCATCTGGTGCCGCATACCATGCGCTCGGGTTTTCGCGACACCTACGGCGTCGAGGTGACGGGCGAACTGTGTCCGCATTGCCGCGCACGGCAGGAGCATGAACTGAGCGGCGATTTCCTGCGCATGCCGGTCGAGCGCATCTTCATCTCGGAGGCCGGCCGTGTCGGCGTCGGCACCTATGCGCCGCACGATCCCAACACGGCAGACATCGCCGACTTGGTGGGATCGGTCGACCTGTCCAAGGTGGCCGAGTTCGGCGACGAGGGCGACCCGCGCGCCTGGTCGTGGTCCGGCGCGGTGTACGCGGCCAGTCGCGGCATGCTGGAGATGATAGAAATCCTCAAGGTCAAGCGGGAGTTCCTGTAGCTCGGCTGCAGCGAATCGACGCGGATCTGGCAGGCCTCCCGCTCGAAGAAGGTGGCGGCGTCGGTCACCTGCACGCCGCCGAGCGCGCATTCGAGCAGCTGCCGCACGGGAAACGCGCCATTGCGCCGGTCGCCGACCGACACGACGATCTCATCGACCGCGTAGCGCCGCGCCAGCGACAGCAGCGACAGGTCGGCGGGCAGCAGCATCGTGGCCGGCACGCAGGACACCTCGCCGGACACCGGCACAAAGCCCACCACCTTGAACGCGTGAAAGCCGACGCTGCTGGCGCCCAGCTCCAGGCACTCGCGCGCGGTGGCGCCGTCGCCGATGACGATCAGCCGCTGCTCCATCATGCTCGACTGGGCCGATGTGAACACCACCAGCCGCGCCAGCAGCACCGCCGCCCCGCCCAGCACGAACACCACGCTGCCGACCCGCCCGAACGGCAGGCCGGGTATCATGCTCGACAACAAATTCATCAGGAAAAAGCCCAGCACGAACGAAGGCAGGATGCGCAGCAAGGTGTTCTTGATGTCCTCCCGCGACTGATTGTGCTGGTACATGCCCAGCGTGCCCATGCTCAGCACCATGACCAGCGCGAACGCCAGCGCCGGAAGGTACAGCTGGTCGCCGCCGCCATGCCGGCCCTTGAGCCACAAGGGCGCGCTGGCCACGGCCGCCGTCAACAGCACCAGCAACTCCAGCAGCAACAGCATGAAGCCCATCTTCGACACATAATGGTGGAATATCCTGATCACGATCCGCTCCCCGGCACCAAACGGCGGTGTAGTTCCGATCATCGCCAACACCCGGCAGCTGCGTCTTGAGCGGCCACAATCGGCTGATCGGTTCAGACCCGAAATCGCGGAAAATCAGACGGATATGACGCGTTCATGACAAATGGTCTATAGTCATGGTTCCTTACCGCATTCAAACGTAATCATGAAATTTGATGTTGCAATCGTCGGCAGCGGACTGGCCGGCCTGTCGGTCGCCCTCCACCTGGCCGAAACGCGCACAGTCGCGATCATTTCCAAGCGTGCCCTGAAGGACGGCGCCAGCAACTGGGCCCAGGGCGGCATCGCCGCCGTGCTCGATTCGGGCGACAGCCACACCCAGCACATCGACGACACCCTGGTCGCCGGCGGCGGCCTGTGCGACGAGGGCGCCACGCGCTACATCGTCGAGCACGGCCGCGAGGCGATCGAATGGCTGATCGAGCAAGGCGTGCCCTTCACCAAGGACGACACGGCCGAGCTGGGCTTCCACCTGACCCGCGAAGGCGGCCACAGCCAGCGCCGCATCATCCACGCGGCCGACGCCACCGGCCACGCGGTGCAGGTGACGCTGGAGGAAAAGGTCCGCGCGCACCCGAACATCAGCCTGTTCGAACACCATTGCGCGATCGACCTGATCACCTCCGACAAGCTGCACCCTGTCAAAAAAGGCAACGCCCAGCCCAAGTGCTACGGCCTCTACGTGCAGGACGAGAAGACCGGCCAGGTGCTGACCTTCGCCGCCGAGCACACCGTGATGGCCACCGGCGGCGCCGGCAAGGTCTACCTGTACACCACCAATCCCGACACCGCCAGCGGCGACGGCATCGCCATGGCCTGGCGCGCCGGCTGCCGCGTGTCGAACATGGAATTCATCCAGTTCCACCCGACCTGCCTGTACCACCCGTACGCCAAGTCCTTCCTGATCACCGAGGCCATCCGCGGCGAAGGCGGCCTGCTCAAACTGCCGCCCGAGGCAGGCGCCGCCGCCGGCACCCGCTTCATGCTGGCCCACGACGAGCGCGCCGAACTGGCGCCGCGCGACGTGGTGGCGCGCGCCATCGACTTCGAGATCAAGAAGCGCGGCCTCGACTACGTGCACCTGGACATCAGCCACAAGCCGGCCGAGTTCCTGATCGAGCACTTCCCGACCATCTACGCGCGCTGCCTGGAGCTGGGCATCGACATCACCAAGCAGCCTATCCCCATCGTGCCGGCCGCGCACTACACCTGCGGCGGCGTGGTCACCGACCTGCAGGGACGCACCGACCTGCCGGGCCTGTACGCCGTGGGCGAGACCGCCTGCACCGGCCTGCACGGCGCCAACCGCCTGGCCAGCAACTCGCTGCTCGAATGCGTGGTGATCGGCCGCGCCTGCGCCACCGACATCGCCGCCAAGGCCCCCGGCGAAGTGCCCTACCTGCCGGACTGGGACGAAAGTCGCGTCACCGACGCCGACGAGGAAGTGGTCATCGCCCACAACTGGGACGAGCTGCGCCGCTTCATGTGGAACTACGTCGGCATCGTCCGCACCACCAAGCGCCTGGAGCGCGCCCAGCACCGCATCGCGCTGTTGAAGGAAGAGATCGACGAGTACTACCAGAACTTCCGCATCACGCACGACCTGCTGGAATTGCGCAACCTGGTCGACGTGGCCAACCTGATCGTCAACAGCGCCCTGCAGCGTCACGAAAGCCGCGGCCTGCACTTCAGCCGCGACTATCCCGAGACGCTGCCGAAAGCCCTGCCGAGCATCCTGACGCCTTCCCGCCGCAAACAATGATCACCGTGCGCGCCGCCCGGCCAGCCGACATCCCCGCGATGGAGGCGCTGATCGCGCGCTCGGGGATCGAGTTGAGCGATGGCTTCTATAGCAAGGAGCAAGCCGAGGCCGTCACCCGCCATGTCTTCGGCGTGGATAGCCAACTGGTCGCGGACCAGACCTATTTTCTGATTGAAAAGCACGGAGAACTGGTGGCCTGCGGCGGCTGGAGCAAGCGCAGCACCCTGTTCGGCGCCGACCGCGCCAAGCAAGGCGCCGACCCGCTGCTCGATCCGGCCACGGAAGCGGCGCGCATCCGCGCCTTCTTCGTCGATCCGTCGGCGGCCCGCCAGGGCCTGGGCCGCTTGTTGCTGACCCATTGCAGCGACGCGGCGGCGGCCGGCGGTTTCCATACGCTGGAACTGGCCGCCACCATGCCGGGCGTGCCCCTGTACCTGGCATGCGGCTTTACGGTGGTCGAACGATTTGACATTACACTGCCCGGCGACATCAAGGTGCCGCTGGCAAAAATGCGCAAGAGCATAGCCCCTGCCATCGGCCAGCGGCACCCGCCAGCTTAAGCCGATTTCTTGCGGCGAGCCATGTAGCCCAGCAGGCCCAGGCCGGCCAGCATCATGCCGTAGGTGGTGGGTTCGGGAACCGGCGGAGAGACCGAACCGAAGCCGTCCAGGTAGGCATAGCCCGTATGTGCGGTCGGCTCGCAGTCGGCCGCCAGCAACGACAGCGTGAAACTATGGCCGGACAAGGATTGGTCGATGGTCAATTTCTCCACCTGCCAGGCAGGCGTGTAGAACAGATCGCCCTGGACGGCGAAACGGCTATCCACACCGCCGCCGGTGTAACCCGCGTTGTAGCTGCGATTGATCAGCAATTTACCGGTGGTGTCGTCGGTCAAAGTCAGCATCATCAGTGCCGATTCGTCTTCCACGTGGCCGCCATTTTCCAACACGGCTTTCCAGGCGAAATAGATGTTCGCCTCGGTGTAGTTGTTGACCTTCTGGCTGATGACCGTCGCCAGGCCGCCGGAGATCGTATCTTCCGCGCGATAAGCATATTTGCCGCTGTACACGGTCGTCCCCAGCAGCGCACCCAGGTTGGGATCGACGTAGCTGCCATCGATCACGGCGCCACGGGTGCCGCTGTCCTGGTTCAGGCTGCCGCCTGGCAGGAATTGGGAAGGCAGTATGCTGGCGTTGTTGGTGTAGGACCGATCACCGCCGCCGGTCGTCCAGCCGGCGGTGGTGCCCGCCTCGAAGTTGCCGTTGACGAAACCATCCGCGTGCGCCAAGCCAGCCAGGCCCAACGCCACAACACCCGCCAAAAATTGCAATTTCATCTAATTCGCTCCTGTGGTTAGTGATAAAAAAAATAACAGGAGCGATTATATTATATTTAAGTCATTCTTAATAAATAATACTTGTTAAATTAGATGAATTTTTCACACCAACCCTAGCCGACGATGCGCAGGGAGTAGTCCGTGGCACGGACATCCTTGGTCAGGCTGCCGATGGAGATGCGGTCCACGCCGGTTTCCGCGATGGCGCGCACGGTATCGAAGTTGATGCCGCCGGAAGCCTCCAGCAAGGCGCGGCCGGCGTTCAACCGCACCGCGTCGCGCATCATGTCGAGGCTGAAGTTGTCGAGCAGGATGGAGGTGGCGTCGGCCGCCAGCGCTTCTTCCAGTTCGGCGATGCTCTCCACTTCGACCTGGATCGTCACGCCCTTCTCCAGCCGCTTGGCCGCCATCACCGCGGCGGTGATGCCGCCGGCCGCCGCGATATGGTTTTCCTTGATCAGGATGCCGTCGTACAGCGCCAGGCGCTGGTTCTGTCCGCCGCCCACGCGCACCGCGTACTTCTGCGCCAGGCGCAGGCCGGGCATGGTCTTGCGCGTGTCGAGGATGGCGGCGCGGGTGCCGGCGATCACATCGACATACTTGCGGGTCGCGCTCGCCACGCCCGACAGCAGTTGCAGGAAATTGAGCGCAGCGCGTTCCGCCGTCAGCAGCGCGCGCGCCGGACCCTGGATGGTGCAGACCAGGCTGTCGGCCTTCATCAGATCGCCCTCGGCGTATTGCCAGTCGATCTCGATGCCGGCCTGCATGCAGTTCATGATGCCTTCGAACCAGGGCGCGCCGCACAGCACCGCGTCCTCGCGCACGATCACGCGCGCGGTGGCGCGGCCGCCGTCGGGCACCAGCAGGCCGGTCAGGTCGCCGCTGCCCACGTCCTCCAGCAGGGCCGCCAGCAGGTTGCCTTCAAAGGCCGACTTCAGCGCGTCGTCGAAAGGCGCAAAGGTGTTGACTAAGGTACTCATGCCGGACCGATTCCCGAAAACAGTTTAGCTTCTTTCGCCAGGTCA
This sequence comes from Duganella sp. BJB1802, assembly GCF_013369445.1. Taxonomy (NCBI): domain Bacteria; kingdom Pseudomonadati; phylum Pseudomonadota; class Betaproteobacteria; order Burkholderiales; family Oxalobacteraceae; genus Duganella; species Duganella sp. BJB1802. The sequence goes on from NZ_JABWEF010000011.1 coordinate 67,548, forward strand.
GCGCCGGGCTGGACCTTGGCCTTTTTGGCGGCCGCGAAATCCAGCATGCGGTTGATGGACGTCACCGCCTGCTTGCCGATTTCCGGATCCACATGGATCTCGTTGGCGCCGTCCATGTTCTCCAGCACGTCGGCCAGGTTCTGCAGGCCGTTCATCGCCATCCACGGGCAATGCGCGCAGCTCTTGCAGCTGGCGCTGTTGCCGGCGGTCGGCGCTTCGATGAAACGCTTGCCCGGCGCGGCGGCGCGCATCTTGTGCAGGATGCCGTTGTCGGTGGCGACGATGAAGGTGTCGGCGTCCGACTCCACGGCGGCGTTGATGATCTGCGTGGTCGAGCCTACCACGTCCGCCAGCGCCACCACATTGGCCGGCGACTCAGGATGCACCAGCACCTTGGCGTTCGGATACTCGGCCTTCAGCAGATCGAGTTCGATGCCCTTGAACTCGTCGTGCACCAGGCAGGAGCCCTGCCACAGCAGCATGTCGGCGCCGGTCTGCTGCTGGATGTAGGAGCCCAGGTGCTTGTCCGGCGCCCACAGGATCTTCTTGCCCTGCTCGTGCAGGTGCTTGACGATGTCCAGGCCGATCGACGAGGTCACCATCCAGTCGGCGCGCGCCTTGACGGCGGCGCTGGTGTTGGCGTACACCACCACCGTGCGGTCGGGATGGGCATCGCAGAACGCGGTGAATTCATCGGCCGGACAACCCAGGTCCAGCGAGCAGGTCGCGTCCAGGTCCGGCATCAGGATGCGCTTTTCCGGGCTGAGGATCTTGGCGGTCTCGCCCATGAAGCGCACACCGGCCACCACCAGCGTCTTGGCCGGATGGTCGCGCCCGAAGCGCGCCATCTCCAGCGAATCGGAGACGCAGCCGCCGGTTTCCTCGGCCAGGTCTTGCAGGTCGGCGTCGACGTAGTAGTGGGAAACGAGCACCGCCTCCTTTTCCTTCAGCAGGCGCTTGATGCGCTCCTTGAGGGCGGTGCGTTGCTCGGGGGATGGCGTGGCTGGCGTGCGCGCCCACGCGTGGGCGGTGCAGCTGGCTCCGTCTTGGGGATGCTCGTACTCGACGGATTTGATCTCTATGGTTTGCATGGTGTTCAGTGAACGTAAAACGTGAGGCAATAACTATCGCACATTGCAAAGAATCCCGCTTGCGGCGGGATTCTTTATCGGACTCGGACCGACGCTTAGTCGATGCCCTGGCTGCTCAGGTAGTCTTCGTAGTTGCCGCGGAAATCGACCACTTCGTTTTCCTTGATCTCGATGATGCGGTTCGCCAGCGACGACACGAATTCGCGGTCGTGGGAAACGAAGATCAGCGTGCCGGCGTATTTTTCCAGCGCGATGTTGAGCGACTCGATCGATTCCATGTCCATGTGGTTGGTCGGTTCATCGAGCAGCAGCACGTTGTGGCGGCCCAGCATCAGCTTGCCGTACATCATGCGGCCCTTCTCGCCGCCGGACAGCACCTTGACCGACTTCTTCACCTCGTCGCCGCCGAACAGCAGGCGGCCCAGGATGGAGCGCACGGCCTGGTCGTCGTCGCCTTCCTTGGTCCAGTGGCCCATCCAGTCGGTCAGCGTCTCGCCGGCCGCGAACTCCTCGGTCGGATCCTGCGGCATGTAGCCGACGTTGGCGTTCTCGGCCCACTTGACCATGCCGTGGTCGGCGTGCAGGCCGGCGATGTCGTCGCCGCCGATGCAGCGCAGCAGCGTGGTCTTGCCCGCGCCGTTGGCGCCGATGATGGCGATGCGCTCGCCCGCTTCGACCATGATGCTGAAGTTGTTGAACAGCTGGCGGTCGTATTTCTTGGAGATGCTATCCACCTCGACGGCCAGGCGGTGCAGCTTCTTCTCGCCGTCGAAGCGCACGAACGGATAGGCGCGCGACGACGGTTTGATGTCGTCGACCTTGATCTTCTCGATCTGCTTGGCGCGCGAGGTCGCCTGGCGGGCCTTGGACTTGTTGGCGGCAAAGCGGCGCACGAAGTCCTGCAGCTCGGCGACCTTTTCCTTGGCCTTGGCGTTGTTGGCCAGCTGCTGGTTGCGGGCCTGGGTCGACGCGAACATGTACTCGTCGTAGTTGCCCGGATAGATCTTCAGCGTGCCGTAGTCCATGTCGGCCACGTGGGTGCAGACCTGGTTCAGGAAGTGGCGATCGTGGGAAATGATGATCATGGTGGAGTTGCGCTCGTTGAGCACGTCCTCCAGCCAGCGGATGGTGTTGATGTCCAGGTTGTTGGTCGGTTCGTCGAGCAGCAGGATGTCCGGGTTCGAGAACAGCGCCTGCGCCAGCAGCACGCGCAGCTTCCAGCCTGGCGACACATTGCTCATCGGGCCCTGGTGCAGGTCGATGCTGACGCCGGCGCCCAGCAGCAGCTCACCGGCGCGCGACTCGGCGGTGTAGCCGTCGTATTCAGAGACTTTGCCTTCCAGCTCGGCGGCCTTCATGTAGTCGTCGTCGGTGGCTTCGGGATTGGCGTAGATCGCGTCGCGTTCCTGCATCGCGGCCCACATCTCGGTGTGGCCCATCATCACCACGTCCAGCACGCGCATTTCCTCGTACGCGAACTGGTCCTGGCGCAGCTTGCCCAGGCGCTCGTTCGTATCCAGCATCACGTTGCCGCCCGACGGTTCCAGATCGCCGCCCAGGATTTTCATGAAGGTGGACTTGCCGCAACCATTGGCGCCGATCAGGCCATAACGGTTGCCATCGCCGAATTTGACGGAAATGTTTTCGAACAACGGCTTGGCGCCGAATTGCATGGTGATGTTTGCTGTAGATAGCACGGATAAGGCCCTTAATGCATGGATTTGATTAACCGGGCATTTTACCACTAGCTGGCCATGCCCGGCGAATCGCCGGGGCGTGGAAAATTCGCCACATAAACATTTCCCATTGGACAATCAGTCAACAATAAGGATACTATGACAACTCTCTTGCAATAATACTACCCAATGGAATGTCACCAATGAAGAAATTAGCAATCGCCGCAATCCTGGCCGCAAGCACCCTGTCGGCACAAGCCGCCACCGAACTGGTTGTCAACGGCAACTTTGAAACCGGTAACTTCACCGGTTGGACCAAGTCGGGCAATCCTTCGCTGTCGGACGTCATTTCCAATACCGTAACCTCCAACCATACCTTTGTCTGGCGCAGCGGCGCGACCGGCTCGCCGGCCTACATCAGCCAGAGCCTGGCCACCTCGGCGGGCTGGACCTATAGCTTGAGCTTCGATGTGTACAACACCGCCACCAGCAACACCACTTTTGAAGCAGATTTCAACGGCGTCAGCGTCTACGCCTTCAAGAACGAAGCGCGCAACTGGACCCACGTCACGCTGGACGGCCTGACGGCGACCGGCGCCGCGACCGAACTCAAATTCGGCGCCCGCAACGATCCGAGCTTCGTCCGCCTGGACAACGTCAGCGTGACCGTGACGGCCGTGCCTGAACCGGAAACCTACGCCATGCTGCTGGCCGGCCTGGGCCTGGTGGGCGTCGTCGCCCGCCGCCGTCAACGTCCCAACGTCGGGTAATCGCTGATCGTCAGGTCGAAGCCGCGTTCGGTCGATACCAGGTGCGCCATGCCGCCGTAGGGCAGCGTGGCGCGTTCCTTGATGTGCCCGAATGGCAGGCCGGTCAGCACCGGCATCGGCAGGCGCTCGCGCAGGTAGGCCAGCATGGTCTCGAAATCGTAGCCGTTGTCGAAGGCGCTGAGCTTGTAGCCCGAGAAATCGCCCAGCACCAGCGCCCGCTGGCCGTCCAGCGCGCCGGCGTACAGCAGTTGCAACACCATGCGCTCGACCCGGTATGGATGCTCGCTGATATCCTCCAGGAACAGGATGCCGTCCGGCTCAGCCGCGAAATATGGCGTGCCCAACAGGCTGACCATCATCGCCAGGTTGCCGCCCCACAGCTTGCCGCCGACATCGACCAGCGGATTGTCCGAGCCGCCCTCCGCCACCGCGCCGCGCACCGTATGCACCGGACCGCGCAGGCAATCCCAGAACTGTCGCATCGTGTAATCGACCGGCGTCTCGCGGATGAAATCGTCGCACATCATCGGGCCGCCAAAGCTGACGCGGCCGGTCCGCTTCATCAACGCCATCTGGAACGCCGTGAAATCGCTGTAGCCGACGAACAGCTTGCCGCTGTCCGCCATCGCATGAAAATCGATCGACGGCAGCAGGCGGCTCATGCCGTAGGCACCGCGCAAGGCGATCACCACCTGCACGTCGGGATCGGCGGCGGCGGCGTTCAGCTGCGCCAGGCGGCCGGCGTCGGTGCCGGCGAAGCGCTGGAATTTTTTATCGTCGTCGTAATAATTGTGGACCAGATGGCCTTGCTGGCGCAGGCGTTCGATGCCGTTTTGCAGTGCGGCATGGTCGGGCGCGTAACCGCCCGTGGCGGCAATCGCGATGCCGAAAGTCGATGTACTCAAAATGCCCCTGTCATTGATGGGTGCCGCTGCCCGCCCGGTGCGGCATCGGCGGAGGATGGTCCGGCAATATATTACCGCGCAGGTGATGCTCAAGCAAGGCAAGCAGCCGTTCGATCAACTGCGGGGGAAGGTCGTGCCCCATGCCTTCGATCACGTGCAGCCTGGCATCGGCGATCGAGGCCGCAGTGTCGGCGCCGCAGGCCAGCGGCACCAGCGGATCGGCCGCGCCATGGATCACCATCGCGGGACAGCGTATCTTGCGCAGCAACGGCGTGCGGTCGCCCGACGCCACCACGGCCACCATCTGCCGCGCCATGCCGGCCGGACAGGCGCTGCGGTCCAGCGCCCGCTCGATGCCCTCGCGCAGCTGGCGCTCCGGCGTCGGGAACGAGGGACTGCCGATGATGCGATACACCTGCACCATGCGGTCGACCACGTCGCGCCGGTTGTGCGGCGAGGCAGGTGTTCGCATCAGCGCGTTGCGCGCGGCCGGCGTCGGGCCGGGCAGGCCGCGCCGGCCGCCGCTGGACATGATGGACGTCAGGCTCAGCGTGCGCGCGGGATGGCGGGCGGCGAAAATCTGCGCGATCATCCCGCCCATCGAGGCGCCGACCAGGTGCGCGCCGGCGATGCCCAGCGCATCGAGCAGGCCGAGCGCGTCGTCGGCCATGTCGTTGAGCGTGTAGGCGGGCGCCTGCTTCCAGCCCACCAGCGATTTCAGGTAGGCCAGCATCAGATTGGGTTGCTTGAGATGGTCGAACTTGCTGGACAGGCCGCTGTCGCGGTTATCGTGGCGGATCACGTAATAGCCCTGCTCCACCAGGCCGTCGACCAGGTCCTGCGGCCAGGAGATCAGCTGCATGCCCAGGCCCATGATCAGCAATACCGCCGGGTCCAGCGGATTGCCGCTGGCCTCGTAAGCGATCGTGATGCCGTTTGCTTGTGCGGTAGCCAAGGCGGTCTCTCCCAGGACGGTACGGATAACAGTAGTTTGAGCATACCATTTTTACCGCACCGGGGAAAACCGCCGCTACTCCGGGGTGCCGCGCCTGGCTGCGGCGGCCGCAGCGCGGCGGGCGGCAAAGAAGGATTTCAGCATCGCGCCGCACTCGTCGGCCATGACGCCGCCGGCGATGGCGGTGTGGTGATTGAGCTGCTCCTGCTCGAACAGGTTGACCACCGAGCCGCAGGCGCCGGTCTTGGGGTCGGTGGCGCCGTACACCACCCTGGCCAGGCGCGCATGCATCATCGCGCCCGAGCACATCACGCACGGCTCCAGCGTCACGTACAGCTCGCAGCCCGGCAGCCGGTAATTGCCCAGCGCCTCGGCCGCCGCCCGCAGCGCGACGATTTCCGCGTGCGCGGTCGGATCATGCCGGCCGATGGGCTGGTTGTAGCCGCGCGCGATCACCACGCCGTCCTTGACCACGACCGCGCCGACCGGCACCTCGCCCAGATCCCACGCGTGCTGGGCCTGTTCGAGCGCCTGCCGCATAAAATCGTCGTCAGGCATCGGTGATTTCTGCCCAGCAGTTGGGGGTTTCGTGCAGCACCAGCTTGTGCAGGTGCAGGCCGGTGCCGTAACGGTCCTTGTAGGCCGCCTTCAGGATCTCGAAGGCCACGTGCGCGAGGTTTTCCACGGTCGGAATGCGGTCGATCACCACCGTCTTGTGGCCCGGCAGCGTGGCGAGGAAATCGCGCACCGCGGCATCCTTCTCGTAGACGATGAAGGAATGGTCCCAGACGTCGACCAGGTGTTCCTTGGCCAGCGCCTTGATGTCGGAAAAGTCCATGATCATGCCGTTGTCGGAATTACCCTCGGCCGTGATGATGTTGCCGGTCAACGTGATTTCCAGCGTGTAGCGGTGACCATGCAGGTTGCGGCACTGGCTCTTGTGGTCGGGGATGCGGTGGCCGGCGTCGAATTCCAGCTTGCGGGTAATGGTCAGCATGATTAGGGTATCTGTAAAAGTTTATGGGTTTGCAAGCTCAGTTTCCATTTCGGATTGCGCTTGCAGGTGTCGATCGCCAGTTTGATATTGAACTCGGCCAGCGGGCCATCCATCGCCTGCACGAAGAAATTCTCGAAGTCCAATTGCTCATAGAGCGACAGGTCCTGGCCGGTCTGGGGGATCACCACCTTGATCTCGCTGCCCTTGGTCACCACCAGCTTGGAACCCATCTTCGGGCTGACGCAGATCCAGTCCACGCCGTCCGGCACCGGCAGCGTGCCGTTGGTCTCGATCGCGATCGTAAAGCCGACCGCATGCATCGCATCGATCAGCGCCGTGTCCAGCTGCAACAGCGGTTCGCCGCCGGTGAACACCACGTATTTGCTGGCGGTGTAAGTTTCCGGCCACAGCGCGTCGATGGTCGCGGCCAGCGCTTCCGGCGTGGTGAACTTGCCGCCGCCTTCGCCGTCGGTGCCGACAAAGTCGGTATCGCAGAACTGGCAGACGGCGCTGGCGCGATCGCTCTCACGTCCGGTCCACAAATTGCAACCGGAAAAACGGCAGAACACGGCGGGACGCCCGGCATGGGCGCCCTCGCCTTGCAGCGTGTAAAAAATCTCTTTGATGCTGTAAGTCACGGCAGTTCCTGATAGGACAACCCTCAATTATATCCCACGCCACACTTTCCGGTCTATGCCGGGAGAAATTGACATTGCGCAATACTACTGCACGGCAACGACGTAATGTTGATCTGGTGGACGCTACTAAGGGGAAGATAAATCATGCGCTACGGTCAACCGCTCCTGGAAATCGATGTCATCGTCGCCGGCGCAGTACTGCTCGCCGGCATAGCACTGTTCATATTGTGGCGCCAACGCCGGCTAAGGGCGGCGCTCACGGCGACCGACGCCGCGCTGGCCCGCGAACGCAGCCGCCGCGAACTGGCCGACCAGGCGCTGGCCGACACCCGCGCGCAAGTGTGCCGCCTGAACACCAGCCAGCAATCGCTGCGCGATGCCGAACGCCGCCGCATCGCCCGCGACTTGCACGACGACATGGGGCAGCACCTGCTGGCCATGACCTTCGACGTCGCCAAGCTGGCGCAGCAGCACGAAGCGCTGGCCCAGCCGCTGGCCCAGGTGGAGGCGCGCCTGCAAGCAGCCACCCGCTCCCTGCGCACCATTGTGCGCGATTTACGCCCGGAACAGCTGGAAAGCGGCTTGCAAGGCGCCGTCCAGCAACAGGTCGAACAGTTTTCGCGCCTGAGCGGCATCCCCTGCCGGCTGGAAGCGGAAGTCGAGGCGTTCAACATCCCGACCGACGAACGCATGGACGCGGCGGTCTACCGCATCCTGCAAGAATCGCTGAGCAACATCGCCCGGCACGCGCAAGCTTCCGAAGTCTGCATCGGCCTGTGCCGTGTGTCCGGCAGCCTGAGCCTGACTGTGCGCGACAACGGCATCGGCCTGCCCGATCCGCCGGCGCGGCGCGGCTGCGGCCTGCGCGGCATCGCCCAGCGCGTGGCCGAAGCCGGCGGCCGCTTCGACATCTCCAGCCAGCCCGGCCACGGCACCGCGCTGACCATGTCCTTCCCGATTCAATCAACGTTCGTCTAACGGGGACCACCAATGTCCACTCAAAAAATCCAGCACATGATGGAATTCTCGCAAGCCGACATGCAACACGGCTTCGCGCTGAAACTGATGGAGCTGCTGGTCATACCGACCTTCGTCATCGATGTCCACGGCAAGGTCATCATCTGGAACCGCGCCTGCGAACGGCTGACCGGGGTCGACGCCTGGGAAGTGCTGGGCACCAGCGACCACTGGAAGAGTTTTTACCACGAGCAGCGCCCGACACTGGCCGACCTGGTCATGCACGGCCGCGACGCCGATGCCCAGGCCTTGTATAACCAGCACGTGCGCCGCAACGACAACGACAGCGGCCTGCGCGCCGAAAACTGGTGCGACATGCCGCGCGTGGGCCGCCGCCGCTACCTGGCGGCCGACGCCAGCCCCATCTTCGACGCCGAGGGCAAGCTGGTCGCGGTGGCCGAAACCCTGCGCGACGTCACCGACGAGAAGCGCGCCCAGGTGGCGCTGGAGCAATTGGCCACCCGCGACGGCCTGACCGGCCTGGCCAACCGCCGCTGCTTCGACGACACCCTGCTGGCCGAGTGGCAGCGCGCGCTGCGCCAGGAGCAGCCGCTGTCGCTGTTGATGGTCGACGTCGACAATTTCAAGCAGTACAACGACGCTTACGGCCACCTGGGCGGCGACGAATGCCTGCAAAGGATAGCGTGCGCCGTGTCGAGCGAGATGCGCGCCAACGACCTGGTGGCGCGCTACGGCGGCGAGGAGTTCGCCGTGATCCTGCCCAACCAGTCGCTGAAAGGCGCGGCCATCGTGGCCGAGCGCATCCGCTGCCGGGTGGAACAGCTGCACCTGCCCAACCTGGGCAGCTCCCGGCACGTGGTGACGGTGAGCATAGGCGCGGCCACGGCGCTGGCGGCGCCGGGCAGCGACCCGAGCCAGCTGGTGGCGACGGCCGACTCGGCCTTGTACCGCGCCAAGCACATGGGCCGCAACCGCATCAGCCTGCCGGAGCAGGACCAGTCCTAGCCGGCCCCGTTCAGTCGAACGGGTTGGCCACCGTCTGCGTGGCCGGCGGCGGCAACCGGGCCGGCAGCTTTTGCGCCTCCAGCCGCGCCACCACCTCGCCCAGCAGCTGATGCAGCGCGCGGGCGTCGGCCAGGCCGGCCTGGTCGGCGGTCAGGTCGACATCGCCGCTGAGGGTGATGCGGTCGAGCCGGTTTTCTATCGACAGCCGGCCGATGTTCAACACGTCCGATTCGTTGGCGTAGGGTACAAATTTGCTCATGATTGACTCCGGGATTTACCTGGCTTGACCTTGGGCAGACGCAACATCGTCTCCTTTTGCTCGGCCGACAGCGACGGCAGCAGATTGATGCCCACCCGCGCCTCCAGCTGCGCCACGCTCAGTGTTTCATATTCCGCATCGGCGCGGTTTTCGATAAAGAAGGCGGCGCCGGCGCGCTGGCGCGGACTGTACACCAGCTTGTACAAATGGGTGGGCACCAGCACGTTGCCCGCCTTCTGCAGGTTGCCGCCGATGAAAGCCGGGCCGGTGATCACGTACAGGTCGCCCTCCTTCTGCGCCAGCTTGCGCACCGCGCCCTCGATACCGGCCCAGACGTGGCGGTTGTTGTCCGCGTCCTGCGGCACCATGTTCGCCAGCGTGAAGCTCTCGTGCTGGGTTTCGCGGTCCGGCATGTCGCCGTTGGGCGCCATGTGGCCGCGGTCGTAGCCGCTGCGGGCGTAGTCGGACAGCTCGGCGCGCACGCCGGCCGGCAATTGCGATTCCGTGTGGAAGGAATTCTCGCGCGACAAGGTCTTGGCCGCCTCGATATTATCGGCGGTCAAATGCTCGGCCGACCACAGCGGCGTGCGGGTGATCCCCGAATGCATGACGCCGAATACGCCGAAGCACAGCTCGGTGGTGGCGGCGTTCATCTTGGCGTTGCGGATTTCGGGCAGGCGGCCATCGACATAATGCGCCGGGCAATTGCCGGCCCAGGCCAGGCCGGCGCCCAGCAAGCCGCAAGCGAGCGCTGCCGCCGCGACAGTTCGTTGAATCAGAAACATAATTCCTTAGAGTAAATTTGGCGTGGCGGCATTCTAGCGGAGCCCGGCCGCCTGCAACAAGCACGCGGCAACCGTGCGCAACTCCTCGCGCAGCGCGTCGGGCTCGACAACCGTGAAGGCGAACGGCGCGGCGGCCAGCTGGCGCGCCAGCCAGCCCAGGTCGTCGGACTGGTTGCGCAGCAGCACGCCGTCGGCGGTCTGCTCGAACAGGCCGATGGTGTCGACGAAGGCGCGGCGCGCGGTGGCCAGGTCGGTCTCCAGCAGGATCGTGGCGGAAAACTTGCGCGGCAGCGCGGCCACCGACAGCCGTAAATGCTCCAGCGCATCGAAGCCGGCCGGCAACTGGAAGCCGCGCAAGACCGGCGTCACCTGCAGCACGCGGTCGAGGCGGAAGGTGCGGATGTCGGCGCGCAGATGGCAATAACCGACCGCATACCAGTAGCCGCCGTAGTACGCCAGGCCATACGTATCGACGTCGCGCTCGCTGTCGACGCCGCCGGAACGGTAGCGCAGATGCACGCGCCGGCGCGACTTGGCCGCCAGGCTGAGCGCCGTCAGCGCCGCGTTGTCCTGCGGCCCGGCCACCGGCTGGGCGATGGACCGCAGATCCAGCCGCACCGTCGCATCGATGGCGTCCACGCGCTGGCGCAGGCCGTCCGGCATGATGCGCCCCAGCTTGGCCTGCGCGCTGGCTACCGCCGGCGCCGCCTCCGCCAGCCCCAGCCCGCGCGCCGCCAACAGGCCCAGCGACAACGCCAGCGCCTCGTCGTCGGTGAACATCATCGGCGGCAATTTAAAGCCCGGCATCAGCGCGTAGCCGCCGTAGCGGCCGCGCTCGGCCATGATCGGAATGCCGATCTGTTCCAGCATGACCATGTAGCGGCGCAAGGTGCGGCCGTCGACGTCGAGCCGGCGCGCCATCTCGGCGCCGCTCATGCGGCCATGGGTTTGCAGCAGCTCCAGGACTGCCAACACGCGGGTGGTGGGATGGTACATGCCGCAAAGATAGCAGATTTATAGGGCGAAATCCGTCCTGATTGACCGCTAAGCTGGGCGCAACACACCAACCAGGGAGCAACACATGAGTCAAACCGCCAATCTGTGGCTGTATTTTGTCGTCGTCTTCGGGGTGATCGCCCTGCCCGGCCTGGACATGGCCTTCGTCATGGGCAGCTCGATGCTGGGCGGACGCCGCTCGGGCATGGCGGCGGTCGGCGGCATCATCGCCGGCGGCTTCTGCCACCTGTGCATGGGCGCGCTGGGCGTGGCGGTGGTGCTGCAATGCTGGCCGCCGCTGTTCAGGATCATGCTGCTGGCGGGTGCGGTCTACATCGCATGGATGGGCTACAGCCTGCTGCGCAGCGACAGCATTTTCCACCCGGCGCCGGGCGCCGAGGCGATGGCCGACGCCGTCATCTTCCGCCGCGCGCTGACCACCAGCCTGCTCAACCCCAAGGCCTACATCTTCATGCTGGCGATCTTTCCGCAGTTCCTCAAGCCGGGCCAGGGGCCGCTGTGGGTCCAGTCCGGCGTGTTGGGCGGGATCACCGCGCTGACGCAGCTGGGCGTCTACGGCGCGCTGGCCTACGCCGCCAGCGGCGCCAGCGGGTGGTTTGCCGCGCACCCGGCCGCCGCCACGGTGGCCGCCCGCGTCATGGGTGCGCTGCTGATCCTGACCGCCGTGCTGAGCGCCAGCCAGGCCTGGATCAAGCCGTAAAAAACAAAAAAGGGCCGGAACCGCGACGGCTCCAGCCCTTCCAAACATCCGCCCTACCAGAGGCTGATATTGCATTTCAATTGCGACAACACTGCTTACTATTTTACATCGTCTGGCGGTCGACAGGTGAAAAATATGATAACGGCCGCCGTCACGACGGCTTGTTGCGGCGGGCGCTGCGCGTGGTGTTGGCGCGCCGGTGTCCGGTGCCGCCACGGGGCGCCTGGGACTTGGCTTCCTTGGTCTCCCCGGCCTCGGCCCGCTGCTTGTTGACGATGCGGGCAGCAACCTCTTCCTCCCGGCCCGGATAGCGGCCTTCCTTCTCGAATTTGTGCTCCAGCTCCTTGTATTCGCGCTCGCGCTTGGGACTCGCTCCTTTGGGCATGATCATCTCCTTACTCTGTTTGCTGGGACCATGCTACCCAAAGCGCAACACTGTCGTCGCACGCCAGCGAAATATTGCTAAAAGTTATAGATTCGCACGACCGTTCGCTGATACACTTTCTGTTCCCCGGAGCAAATACCGGTACTCACAATCACAACAAAACGAGACATGAAGATAGCCGACATCAAGATAGGTCAGCGCCTGACCATTGCCTTCTCACTAACAACATTGATGCTCGCCGTGGTGGTGGCGGTGGGCTCGGCCGGCCTGCGCGCGACCAGCGTCGAGCACGCCTCCGGCAACGCGCAGCAGATCGCCTCCTTCTACAGCACGCTGATGATCGCGCTCGGCGTGGCCGGTGGCGCGCTGAGCCTGTTCACCGCGTGGTTCATCACGCGCGGCATCGTCGGCCCCATCCGCCACGCGGTGCGGGTGGCGCGCACCGTGGCCGGCGGCGACCTCAGCTCCCACATCGAGATCCGCTCGCGCGACGAGATCGGCCAGCTGTCGGCCGCGCTGAAGGACATGAACGCCAGCCTGATCGGCATCGTCTCGGAAGTGCGCGGCGGCACCGAGGCCATCGGCACCGCGTCGTCGGAAATCGCAGCCGGCAATATGGACCTGTCCGAGCGCACCGAGCGCCAGGCCGGCTCGCTGGAGGAGACCGCCTCGTCGATGGAGGAGCTCACCTCCACCGTCAAGCAGAACGCCGCCAACGCGCTACAGGCCAACCAGCTGGCGGTATCGGCCTCCGACGTCGCAGGCCAGGGCGGCGCGGTGGTGGCGCAGGTGGTCGACACCATGGCCTCGATCAACGCGTCGGCGCGCAAGATCGTCGACATCATCGCCGTCATCGACGGCATCGCCTTCCAGACCAACATCCTGGCGCTGAACGCCGCCGTGGAAGCGGCGCGCGCCGGCGAACAGGGACGCGGCTTCGCCGTGGTGGCCAACGAGGTGCGCAACCTCGCGCAACGCTCGGCCGCGGCGGCCCGCGAAATCAAGGGCCTGATCGGCGACTCGGTCGGCCAGGTCGACGCCGGCGCCAGATTGGTCGACCAGGCCGGCGTGACGATGACCGAGATCGTCGCCAGCGTGCGCCGCGTCACCGACATCATGCGCGACATCGCCGCCGCCAGCCAGGAGCAGCTGTCCGGCATTGAGCACATCAACGGCGCCATCGCCGAAATGGACCAGACCACGCAGCAGAACGCGGCGCTGGTGGAACAGGCATCGGCGGCCGCCGCCACGCTGCGCGACCAGGCGACGCATCTGCAAGGCGCGGTCGGCGTGTTCAAGCTGGTGGGCGATGCCGGTGGTCGCAGGAGCGCCAGCGTCAAGCCGATCAAGTCCGCGCGTCACGACGCCCAAGGTCCGCGCGAACACTACGCCGCGCTGGAAGCTCCGCCGGCGCGGCGCTCGTCGTCGTCCCGCTAAGGCGCGATCAGCTGCTCGATCTCGGCCAGCAGCTGCGGCATGGTGTCGACCACGCGCCAGGCGCCGGGGAAGTCATGGCCGCGCGTGAGCTCATTGCGCAGAACGATGCAGCGGATGCCGGCCGCCGTCGCCGCTTGCAGGCCGCGCGGCGAGTCCTCCACCACCAGGCATTCGTCGGCGCGCACGCCCAGCCGCTCAAGGCCCAGCAGGTAGGGATCGGGCGCCGGCTTGCTGCGCGCGTAGGTTTCGAAGGTCAGCACGAACTCGAAATGCGGTAGCAAATCCAGGCGGTCGTGGATGATCTCGAAGTGGTCGCGATTGGAGCTGGTCACCACGCCCATACGCAGGCGCGGCGACAGGCTGGCCAGCACCTCGCCGACGCCGTCGATGGCGGGGATGTTTTCGGAAGCCAGCGTGGCCGCGTACTGGCGATTGCGCTCGTCGCGCCAGGCGTCGATCTCGGCGACGCTGAGCCGGGGTTCGAGCAGATGCCACGCGCCGCAGTTGTCGGCCAGGTACCAGTCGAAGAAGTGCTGTTCGCTCAACTCCAGCCCCAGCGGCCGGAACAGGTCCCGGTTCGCCTCGTAAAACAGGCGTTCGGTGTCCACCAGAACGCCATCGTTGTCCCACAAAATCGCCCGCAGCATAGTCCCTGTTCCGTGTAAAGCGCCGGCCGGCGCGGTGTGGCTTCGTTGCAGCGGGCATTGTACCCGCTGGCCTTGCAGGGCCGGGTATGTAATACTCCTTTCAATATACTTAAAACAGAGCAACATGGCCGTTTTAGCACTGCTGCCGCGCAGCCTCAAGTTCCGCATGACCGCCGTCGTGGTGATGCTGGTGCTGATCGCGACCGTGATCGTCACCTGGGTCGCGCTGGTGCTGGCGGAGCGCGACATGAAGGGCGTGATCGGCAACCAGCAGTACGCCCTGCTCTCCTCGGCCGCCGCCCAGGTGGACGCCCAGATCACCGCGAAGAAAGCCTTGCTGGCCAGCCTGGCCGACGCCGTGCCACCCGACGCCGGCCAGGACCCGCAGCGCATGGGCGCCTTCGTGGCCCGGCATCCGGCGGTGCGCAAGCAATTCCTCAACCTGCACATCTTCAACCAGAACGGCGTGCTGATACACACCGAAGGCGAAGGCGCGGCCGTGCTGGCGCTGGACGAGCGTCCGCGCGCCTTCCTGCGCAAGGTGCTGGCCAACGGCCGCGCGGTGGTGTCGCCGCCGTTCAAGAGCATCTTGTCCGGCCGCCCCGCCATCATGATCATCCAGCCGGTCTTGGACGCACAAGGCAAGGCTGTGATGCTGCTGGGCGGGACCATCGACCTGATCGACTCCGACTTCCTGGCGCAGATCGCGGCCCAGAAGCCGGGCAAGACCGGCTACATGTTCATCATGACCACGCAGGGCATCCTGCTGCACCACCCCAATCCGAAGCGGCTGCTGGAGCACATCAACGCGCGCCCCGGCTACAACCGCGCCACCGAAATGGCGCTGCAAGGGTTCGAAGGCTGGACCGAAGCCGCCAACAAGGACGGCAGCGAAGGCATCTACTCGTACAAGCACGTGTCCACGACCAACTGGATCATCGGCGCCCGCTTCCCGGTCGACGAAGCGTTCGCGCCGATGATCGAGATGCGCCGCCACGCCATGCTGGCGGCGGGCGCCTTCGCCGCCCTGGCCGGCCTGATGGCGTGGCTGGCGATCCAGACCCTGCTCAAGCCCCTGGGACGGCTGCGCCACAACATCAACGACATTCGCAACGGTGAGGCCAGCATCGGCGTGCTGCAACGGCGGCGCGCGCCGGCAAATCGGCGGAATTGAGCGGCGCCTTCCGCGGGCTGATGGCGGAACGCGAACAGACGCAGGAAGCCATCCGCGAAAGCGAATCCCTGATCAGCAACATCCTCGAACAGGCGCCGGACGCCTTCGTCAGCTGCCGGAACAACGGCACCATCACCAAATGGAACGCCGCCGCCGAGCGCAGCTTCGGCTGGAGCCGCGAGGAAGCCATCGGCCGCGACATCGCCGACCTGATTATCCCGCCGGACCAGCGCGCGGCGCACATCGCCGGCATGGCGCATGTCGCCAACGGCCGCGTCGGGCCGATGGCCAACTCGCGCGTGCGCATCACGGCCCTGCACCGCGACGGCCACGAAGTCCCGGTTGAACTGTCGATCAGCACTTTGCGGCACGGCGGCGCATACTACGCGACCGCCTTCCTGCACGACATCACCGAACGCGTGCTGTACGAACAGAAGATCGCCGACAGCGAGAAACGCCTGCGCATGATCGCCGACAGCATCCCCGCCCTGGTGGCGTATATCGACCAGGACAACCGCTACCACTTCACCAACGAATACTTCCGCACCATGCTGGGCCTCGATCCGCAGGCGATGATAGGCCGGACCATGGACGAAGTGCTGGGCAAGGAGTTCGCCGGTTCCATCGCTCCGTACTACGAAGCGGCGCTGCGAGGCGAGCGCGTTCACTACGAGCGCGAAGGCCGCAAGGACGGCCAGCCGCAGCAGGTGATGGGCGACCTGATACCGGACATCGCCGCCGACGGCAGCGTCGCCGGCATCTACATGATGGCGGTCGACATCACCGAGCGCAAAAGCGCGGAGCTGCGCCAGGCGGCCAGCGAGAAGCGCCTGAAGCTGTTGACCGACAACCTGCCGGTGCTGATCACCTACCTGGACGACAAGCGCCGCTTCCAGTTCGTCAACGCCACCTTCTTCCAGTGGTTCGGCGTGGCGCCGGACAAGCTGATAGGCCGCCACCTGGTCGAAGGCATAGGCCGCGACCACTACGAGCATGCCGAGGCCCACCTGGAGAAGGCCTACAGCGGCGAGAACGCCACCTACGAACTGAAGGCGCAAATCGACGGCAGCCTGCACACGCTCGAAACGACCCTGGTGCCGGAGATTGGCGCCGACGGCGCGGTGGTGGGCATCTACACGCTCACCCACGACACCACGCGCATGAAGGAAATCGAGGAGCGCCTGACGCAGCTGGCCCGCATCGACACGCTGACCGGCATCGCCAACCGCCTGATGTTCGAGGAGATCCTGCAACTGGCGCTGGTGCGGGCCAAGCGCAATCGCCGCTCGCTGGCACTGGCCTATCTGGACGTCGACAACTTCAAGATCATCAACGACACCATGGGTCACGGCGCCGGCGACGTCGTGCTGAAGGAATTCGCCTCGCGGCTGGTGGGCAATGTGCGCGCCTCGGACACCGTGGCGCGGCTGGCGGGCGACGAGTTCGTGATCGTGCTGGAACAGGTGAACGGCCACGGCGAGGCCGAGCGCCTGGCGGCCAAGATCATCGATGCGATGCGCCGGCCATTCCACCTCGCCGGCAGGACGGTGCGCATCACCACCAGCATCGGCATCGCGCTACAGGAGCACGACGCCGAGACGCCGGCCGAACTGGTGGCCCGCGCCGACAGCGCGCTGTACGCGGCCAAACGCAATGGCCGCGACGGATACGCGCTGTCCGATTAGGCGGGAACGCCGGTCGCCATGGGATTGGCCACCGGCTCGGCGACCTTGAACAGCAGGTTGCGGTCGACGTGGTGGAACGGCTCGTCTTGGCCGCGTATCATCATCACCGTGTCCTCTTCATAGCCCCAGCTGCCGTCGTCGTTGATGGTGACCTTGATGCGGTACTCGACGGTCTTGAAGCCGTACTCCAGGAAGGGATTGGAACGGATGCCGTAGGTATCGGATTCCAGCCGCGCCACCAGTTCGAACTCCTTCGCGTCCGGCGCCACCACGGCGGACGCCATGGCGATCTGCCCGCGCGGAATGCCCAGCGTCTGGATCACGGTGCTGGTGGCCGGTTCCCACAGCCAGTAGCCGACCTGCTCGTGGTAGGTCTTGGCCTGGCCAGGCTTGTTGATGATGATGAGGTAGCGCAGGCCGTAGAACAGCTGCGGGCCGTTGGTGACGGGATCGATCGGATACAGCTCGATGCGCTCGACGTATGCCTGCTTGCGCGGACCGTCCGCCTTCGGCTTGATATCGAGGCCACGCTCACCCTTCCAGATGCCCGCCATCGGCGCCAGCGGGCCGAGGTTGTTCAGGGTGTTGACGTCGATGGTGGACGGCTCGGTGTAGATATCGCTGGAAAACTCGCTCATGCATGATCCTGTTGGTTGAAGATAGCCTCTATTGTAAGGCGATCTCGATACGATTGCGTCCCCCGGAATACTGATAGGCCACCGCGCTCCCCAGCTGGCGTATCAGCAGCAGGCCGACACCGCCCACGGCCTGCGCCTCGATGGGCAGTGCGGGATCGGGCGGCGGCGGGCCCTGGGTGACAGGATTGAATGCCGGCGCCTCGTCCTCGTACACCAGCCGCGCGCCGTCGACGCCCACCCACACCGAATGGGCGCTGTCGCCGCCATGGCCGTGCAGGATGCTGTTGCGCAGCAGCTCCTCGAGTATCAGCTCCGCGCGCGCGACCACGCCCGGCCCGAGGCCAGCCTGCTTCAGCGCCATCGCGGCAAACGACATCGCGCCGGAGACCGCATCCAGCCGCGCCGGAAACCGCAACAGCTGCGCAATACCGGTTTCTTTTCTGTCCATTCGAGCATATTATCGGAATGCTTATCCCAGGAGAAGAAACATGCGTAACTTAAAAGCCGCCATTGTCACGGCGGCCGCCGTACTCGCCATGGGTGGTTCCTGCGCCGCCGAGCAGCCGGCCGGCATGATCAAGACCGCCAAGGGCATCGCCGCCATAGAGCGCGCCGGAAAACAAACCCCGGCCGCCCCCGGCGCCGCGCTGATGGCCAGCGATCGCGTGGGCACCGGCGCGGACGGCAGCGTGGGCATCACGCTGCGCGACGAGACCCTGCTGGCGGTTGGCCCGAACAGCAATGTGTGGCTTGAAAAATACGCTTTCGATCCGACCTCGCACGATGGCGTGCTGAATGCCACCGTCAAGCGCGGCACGCTCGGCGTCATCTCCGGCAAGCTGTCCAAGCAATCGCCGGGCGCGGTGCAGTTCCGGACGCCCACCTCCATCCTGGGCGTGCGCGGCACCGAATTCGTCATCGACGTCAAGGACGGAGAGTAAAGCATGGGGATGCTGATCTGGATCGCCTGCCTGTTGGCCGCCGTCTCGCAGCAACGCACACCGACCGAGCAAATCACCCTGCTGCCCAGCCAGGACGGCAAGGCCAGCGCGGTCGTCATCACCACCGCCGGTGTCGACACGGTACTCGACCAACCCTACCAGACCGCCGCCATCGATAGCAAGGGCGCCACCGTCAGCACCGGCAACGGCGCCGACATCGGCAGCCGCTATGCCTCCACGCTGACCGCCATGCCGCAGCGGGCCGCCGTGTTCACGCTGTACTTCGTCACCGATACCGATGCGCTGGTACCGGAATCGGCGGCGCGGCTGGCGGACATCAAGGCGCAGCTGGCGGCCCGGCCAGCTCCCGAGATCATCGTCATCGGCCACACCGACACCGTCGCCAAGCAGGCCTACAACGACGAGCTGTCGCTGCGGCGCGCCGCCACCGTCAAGCAAATGCTGGTGGAAGTGGGAATAGAAGCGGACCGCATCGCCGTGCAGGGACGCGGCAAGCGCGAACTGCTGGTGCCCACCGCCGAAGGCGTCGATGAGCCGCGCAACCGCCGCGTCGAAATCCGCGTGCGCTGATCAGGCCACGCCGTCCCAGCGCAACACCAGCAAGGTCAGGTCGTCCGAGGGTTCGGCCTGGCCCACGTGCAGCCGCACGTCGTCGCGCACCGCGCGCACCACCGCCGCCGGCGTGTTTGCGGGCAGCGCGGCCAGCAAGCGGTCCAGCCGCGCATTGCCGTACAGGTCCCCTGCCTCGTTCATCGCCTCGTTGATGCCGTCGGTGGTCAGGCACAGGCACTCGCCGGCTTGCAGCTGATAGTGCCGCACCGGATATTCGAAGTCCTCCAGCACGCACAACGGCGGGCCATCCGCCGCATGCAGCAGTTCGACGCGGCCATCCACGGTCAGGCGGCGCGGCGCATCATGGCCGGCGTTGCACAGGAAGACCTGGCCGTTGGAGGCGTCCAGTATGCCGGCCACGCTGGTCACGAACAGCATCTCGGGATTCTCGCGGGTCAGCTCGCGATTGGCGCCGTTCATGATGGCCGCCATCTCCGACGGCCCGCGCAGCGCCACGCTCTTGGACAGCGCCTTCGCCACCACCATGAACAGGCTCGCTGGCAAGCCCTTTCCCGACACGTCGCCGACCATGAAGAACACGCGGTCCTGGTCCAGCATGAAGAAGTCGTACAGATCGCCCCCCACCTCACGCGCCGGCTCGAGCAAAGCATCCAGCGAGAAGCGCCGTTCGCCGGGGAAGGCCAGCGCGGCTTGCGGCAGCGCCGCCATCTGGATGCGGCGTGCGGCACCCAGTTCACCGGCAACCCTGGCGGCGGACACGCGGGCCACCTGCAGGGCGCGCTCGGTGTGCTTGCGGTCGCGCACCGCCGCAGTGAACATGCTCGCCAACAGGCTCAGTCCAACCAGACCGAGGGCGCATACGACGCCCGCAGCATCGAACAGCATACCGGCGCGCGCAAACAACAACGCACCGCCACCGAACATACCCAGCGCCAGCGCACCGCACAAGGGCGCCGACACCAGCAAGCGCAGTCTTGGCATGAACCAGACCAGCAGCAGGCTGCAAACGCCGAACAGCGACGCCTCGGCCCAACGCATCCACAACGGCCGGCGAAGGAAGGCGCCGTCGAAGAAGCTCTCGATCATCTGCGCGTGCGTGTCCACGCCGGGCATGAAGTCGCCGCGCGCGTTGGTCTTGTAGTCGGTCAGGCCTAGCCCCGTCATGGCGACGATGACGATCTTGTTTTGCAGCGCGCCGGGAGCGAGCCGGTCGCGCATCACGTCCAACGCCGAGGCGTAGCGGTCCATCGCAGGCGCCGAAAAATTCACCCACACCGCGCCATCGGGCGTAGTCGGCACGCGCAAGTCGCCGACCGAAACGCTGTGGACGCCGTCGTCGCCGGCCTCGATCTCCAGGGCCGAACTGCCCGTCGCAACGCGCAGCAGCTCCATCGAAAACGCCGGCACCAGCGTGTCGCCGATGGCGCCGACCAACGGCGCGCGGCGTACCAGCCCCCGCTCCAGATCCACGGACAACAGGCCCTGTCCTTTGGAGGCCGCCTGCAGCAAGGGCAAACTGGACATCGCCTGCGGGAAGCGCATCACCTTGAGCGACGACGCCGGCCGGTTCACATGCACCGACCACACGCGCAAGGCGTCGCTGGTGCCGGCTTCGGGATGTGCGTATCCCGCCGCGCCCAGGACGATTGGCGCGCGCCGCATCGCGGCGGCCAGCACATCGTCATACGCGGGCAGCGCCGCCAGGCTGTCGCGCAGCGGGCCGGAAGGCAGCCGCGCGGCCAGCGCTTCGGGCGAGGTGGTGTCCGGCTCCGGCATCAGGATATCGAGCCCGATGGCAAGCGGCTGCTGCGCGTTGATGTGTTCTATCAGCTCGGTCAAGCGCGTGCGCGGCCACGGCCACTGGCCGAACTCCTTGAGCGAAGCCTCGTCGATGGCGATGACCTGCACCGGCCCAGATGCGCGCTGGCGCGGCAGGTGGACCTGATAGGCGTTGAACAAGGCAAGCCGCAGCTGCGGCAGCACACCGTCGTCGCCCGCCGCCAGCGCCACGGCCAGCAGACCCGCCAGCACCAGCGCCAGCGGCCTGCCCTGGCCGGCGCGGATGCCGCCCAGCGCCTTGGTTCTCAAGCGAAGCAGCATGGCCGCGCTTACAGTTCGATTTCCATGCCGTCGTACGCGGAGACGATGTCCAGCGGCGCCTCGCCGGTGATCTCGGCATAGCGCCGCGTCTCGGCCAGCACGCGGGCGATCTGCGCGTCGTCGTAAATCGGCTCGTGATGGAACAGGCAAAGCTGGTGGACCCCGGCCAGCTGGCACAACTCGACACCCACCACATTGCTGGAGTGGCCCCAGTCGGCCTTCACCGAAATGGAATCGGCCAGCGAATACATGGCGTCGAAGATCACCAGGTCGGCATCGCGGAAGAACTCCACGAAGGCCAGGCGCTCGGCGGCATTATCCAGCTTGTGCTCGGAATCGGTGCTGTAGACCATGGCCTTGCCGCCCTGCTCCAGCCGATAGCCGTAGGAGTCGCCCGCATGCAGCTGCAGCTTGGCCGTCACGGTCAGGTCGTGCAACCGCAGTGGCACGCCAGGCTCCATTTGCACGAACTCGATGGTCGCGCCCAGCTGATGGAAGCCGACCGGGAAGCTGATCGGCTCCTGCTGGCGGCGGAACGCCGTCTCCAGCTCCTCGTGGCAACCGTAGATGATGATGCGGTTGCCCGGTATGTAGGCCGGCGTGAAGAACGGGAAGCCCATGATGTGGTCCCAATGGAGATGGGACATGAACACATGGTAGGTCTGCGGCTTGCCCGGACCGTAGCGCGCCAGCTTGGCGCCGGCCAGCGCACGCACACCCGAACCCAGGTCAAGAATGATATGTTCATGCACGGCGTCCGGGTCCCACACCTCCACCTCGACGCAACTGGAATTGCCGCCGTAGGTGCCGCGCACATCGAAACCCAGGTCGTTGTCGATATACGACGCCACCTTCTCCGGCGTATCGAGGTTGCGGCCGATGGCGCCTTCCAGCGCCGTCACCAGCTTGGAGCGGATCTGCTTGTGGTTCAGCGCCACCGGCAGCGAGCCGCGCGCGCCCCAGATGCGGGCTTTCATGAAGCGCCGCCGACCACCGCCAGCGCGGCGACGCGGTCGGGGAAGATCTCGAACAGCATGTCGAAGCGGCTGATGGTGAACACCTCCAGCACCAGCGGCTGCAGGGACGCCAGCACCATGCGACCGCCCTGCGCCTTGACCTGCTTGATCGCCACCATCAACGCGCGCAGGCCGATGCTGCTGATGTAACTGACACCGCTGAAATCGAGCACCAGCGCGGCGCCATCCTTGGTACAGTCGCTCAGGTGCGGGTCCAGTGCGAGTTTGAAGGCATCGGCACGGGTATGATCGATGCGGCCGGAGGGGCTAAGCACAAGCGTGCTGCCGGCTTGCTGCGGCTGAAGTTCCATAATGATGACGCCCTGTGCGGATGAAGATGGCATTTTGTCCTGATTTTTTCCATTTTTACATCTTTCAGTGCAATAAGCAATTCCGAGGAGAATCGCCTGTACATGATATTCTTCGGCCTCGACGCAATCAGGGAGAACGCACATGTCGCCGCTCGACAAATTTTTCAAGCTCACCGAGCATGGCAGCAACGTCAGGACCGAAGTGGTCGCGGGCATCACCACCTTCCTGACGATGGCCTACATCATCTTCGTCAACCCCGCCATCCTGGGCGACGCCGGCGTGCCCAAGGACGCGGTGTTCGTCGCCACCTGCCTGGCGGCGGCGCTGGGCACCATCATCATGGGCCTGTACGCCAACTACCCGATCGGCATGGCGCCGGGCATGGGCCTGAACGCCTACTTCGCCTACGCCGTGGTGCTGGGCATGGGCGTGCCGTGGCAATCGGCGCTCGGCGCGGTGTTCATCTCCGGCTGCCTGTTCATCCTGGTGAGCGTGTTCAAGGTGCGGGAGCTGATCGTCAACGGCATACCGCATTCGCTGCGGGTGGCCATCACGGTGGGACTCGGCCTGTTCCTGGCGCTGATCGCCATGAAGGGCGCCGGCCTGGTGGTCGCCAGCCCCGAGACGCTGGTGCGCGTGGGCGACATGCACAAGCCGCAAACCATCATGGCCGTGTTCGGCTTCCTGCTGATCGTCACGCTGGACCGCCTGCGCGTGCCGGGCGCGCTGTTGATCGGCATCGTGGTGGTGACGGTGATGAGCTTTTTCTTCGGCGGGAACACCTTCCACGGCTTCATGTCGCTGCCGCCATCGCTGGAGCCGACGTTGTTCAAGTTCGACCTGAAGGGCGCTGCCTCGCTGGGATTGTTCAATGTGGTGCTGGTGTTCTTCCTGGTTGAACTGTTCGACGCCACCGGCACGCTGATGGGCGTGGCCAGCCGCGGCGGCCTGCTGGTCGACGGCAAGATGAAGCGCCTGAACAAGGCGCTGCTGGCCGACAGCTGCGCCATCGTGGCCGGTTCCATGCTGGGCACCTCCAGCACCACGGCCTATCTGGAAAGCGCGGCCGGCGTACAAGCGGGCGGACGCACCGGCCTGACGGCGCTGGTGGTGGCGGCGCTGTTCCTGGCGGCGCTGTTCTTCGCGCCGATCGCCGGCGTGGTGCCGGCCTACGCCACCGCGCCGGCGCTGCTGTTCGTCGCCTGCCTGATGCTGCGCGACCTGGTCGACGTGGACTGGAGCGACACCACCGAGAGCGTGCCGGCCGCGATCACCGCGCTGGTGATCCCGTTCACCTACTCCATCGCCCACGGCATCGCCTTCGGCTTCATCACCTACGCCGGCTTGAAGCTGCTGACCGGCCAGGCGCGTCAGGTCAAGCCGGTGGTGTGGGTGATCGCCGCGCTGTTCCTGTTCAAGTACGCCTACGTCAGCGGCTGACCGCCGTCCGCTGCGGGGATGCCACCAGCGTCGGCATCTCCCGCACCGCCAGGATGCCGACCACGTTATTGAGCCGCATGCGGCATAGCGTCAGCGGATCCTCATCCTCTGCCGCCAGTCGTATCTGCACGTCCACGCCCTGCGGATGCGTGGTCGTGCGCAGGCTGCGCAATTCCAATCCCAGGCGGCGCACAATCGCCAGCACGGCTTCCAGCGTGGCGATGGCGTCGTCCGGCTCGATGCAAAATCGGTAGCTTTTTTGTGTGGTATTCATGCAACCAGAATATCCGGGAAGCCGCAAAATAGGCTTCCTTGTTTTGCTTCATTTTCGGCCGATTGAAGAAGATTATCCCTCCTGATATAAAATCAAAGGAATAATCATCTTTCACGGAAAAACAACATGGAAATCGACGAACTCGACCGCAGCATTTTGCGCGAACTGCGCCGCGACGGCCGCCTGAGCAACACCAAGCTGGCGGAAAAGGTCGGCCTGTCCACCACGCCGTGCTGGAACCGCGTGCGGGCGCTGGAGGAAGGCGGCATGATCGAGGGCTACACTGCCCTGCTCAGCCAGAAGGCGCTGGGCTACCCGGACACGGTCATCATCGAAGTCACGCTGGACCGCCACGACGACGACATCTTCGAGAAATTCGGCCAGGCGCTGGCCGACCTGCCGGAAGTAATGGAAGCCTACCTGCTGACCGGCGAGTACGACTACCTGATCAAGGTGGCGGTGGCCGGCACGGCCGGCTACGAGGAATTCCTGCGCCGCAAACTGTACAAGCTGCCCGGCCTGCGCCATAGCCGCTCCACCTTCGTGCTGCGCTGCCTGAAGCGGGCGCACTCGGTGGAGCCCTGATCCGCTTATGTTGTCAACCGCACAGATGGCGCGCCTGAAGCGGCGCATTGTGCAGGTGCTCGAACAACTATAAAAGGACCAACATGAACAAGCCTATCCAGATCGCCATCGCGCTCGCCACCCTGACGCTGGCCTCGCAAGCCATGGCGCAAATCACGTTTTACGAACATGACGGCTGGCGCGGACGCACCTTCACCGCCAACCGCCCCGTCAACGACTTCTCGCGCACGGGCTTCAACGACCGCGCCTCGTCGGTGGTGGTCGATCGCGGCCAGTGGGAAGTGTGCGACGACGCCAACTTCGGCGGCCACTGCATGGTGCTGCGGCGCGGCAGCTACGAATCGCTCAGCGGCATGGGCATGAACGACCGCATCTCGTCGGTGCGCCCGGTGGGCCGCCGCGACAGCTATGACAACGAAGCGCCGGCGCCGCTGCCGCAACCGACCTATGAATACCGCCGCCGGCCCAGCGAACGCGTGGTCGACGTGCCGATCACCTCGGTACGCGCCGTGGTCGGCACGCCGGAGCAGCGCTGCTGGGTTGAACGCCAGCAGGTGAGCGAACCGGCCCGCAACGGCAACAACGTCGGCGGCGTCATCGCCGGCGCGCTGATCGGCGGTATCCTGGGCCACCAGGTGGGTGGCGGCACAGGACGCGACGTGGCCACGGCCGGCGGCGCGGTGGCGGGCGCGGCCATCGGCAACAACATGGCCAACAACAGCAACTCGCAAACCTATGCGCGCGACGTGCGCCGCTGCGAAAACGTCAGCAATCCGAAGCCGGAATACTGGGACGTCACGTACAACTATCGCGGACAGGAGCACCGTGCGCAGCTGAGCGCGCCTCCGGGCTCGACCATCGCGGTCAACTCCCGCACCGGCGAACCGCGCATGTAATCTTAAATATTTGCCCACATTCCAGAAATTCACTGGGACGTGGGCATGCGAACACGTATACTTGAGGCCCCTCCCGATGGGCAGGCCTTGAGACCGCATGCGTACACTACTTCCCTATTCCTACTACGGCGCCGATACCGACGAGCAGCAGCAGTTCTATTCCGAGTTGCGTCCGGTCGCCATCATCTCCCAAAGCGTGGGGCTGCTGAGCTGGATCACGGCCGCCGTCATCCTGGCCTCCAGCGGACAGACGCTGCAGGCCAGCCTGCTGTTCGGCGTGCCCGGCATGTTGCTCAGCCTGGGCATCTCGCTGTGCGCGCGTTCGGTCAAGGCGCTGGTCGTCTCCGGCATCGTCGGCACCACCGCCACCGCGTTCGCCTTTCGCCTGCTGGTGGCGTACTGTCCGGACCCGACGTTCTGGGTGCTGCCGGTCGGCACCGTGTTGACGCTGTCGGCGGCGCCCATCTTCGGCGGCATGCTGAACTACATCGGCGCGGCCATCGCCGTGTGGCTGATACTCACGGTGGGCAATTTCCCCGCGCAACCGGGGCAGCTGACGTTCAATCTGTCGTTGCTGGTGATGGGCAGCAGCTTCGCCATGGCGATCTACCTGCACGCCTACTTCCTCAACCTGCGGGTGCGCAGCCACCGCGCGCGGCGCGAGCTGGCGGAGATGGCCTTCAAAGACCTCGTCACCGGCCTGAACAACCGCCGCAAATTCACGCTGGAAGTACGCCGCGCACAAGCGCGGCCGTCGCCCTCGGCGCTGCACTTCCTGATGATAGACATCGACGACTTCAAGAAGATCAACGACACGCTGGGCCACGACGTCGGCGACGAAGTGCTGATTCACACGGCAAAGGAAATCGCCAGGCTGGCAGCGGGCCACCTGTGCGGCCGGCTGGGCGGCGAGGAATTCGGCGTACTGTTCCACGGCGAGGCGGCGGAAGCGCAGGAGTTTGCCGTCGCGCTGCTGGACGGCGTACGCAAGGCGACGCACCCGCCGCGCACGGTCAGCATCGGCATCGCAGAGTTCGACAAGGACAGCGACCTGTCCATCACCTACAAACGGGCCGACGAAGCGCTATACCTCGCCAAGCGCCACGGCAAAAACCGCTACGTCGTTGCCGGCGCCATCCAAGCCGCCGCATAAAATTGGGGTCAAGTCTGACATTCGGACACGAGCCCATCTGTTGAACCCGTGCCCGACGCCTCAACTGCTGGGGTCGTGTCCGAATGTCAGACTTGACCCCAAATTGCTTAGAAGTGATATTCGGCGCGTATCATCGGGGTCTTGGCGACATAGCCCTGGCCGCCGGTGGTGGACGAGGTGTTGCCGAACTTGTTGCGCCAGTACTGGTACTCGACGCCGATGCGGAAGGTGTTCTTGGCATGGCCCATCGCGGCGCCGGCGTCAAACATCAGCTGCATGTCGATATTGGTCTCGGCGCCGGTATCGTTGCCCACTTCGTCCTTGCCCTTGGCCGCGATGAAGTTCGCAAAACCTTCGAAGGCCCACAACGAACCCACCGGAATGCCCCACTCCGACGACAGCATCGCATGCGTCTTGTAGGTATAGCGTCCAGTCACGGTGGAGATCGGCGGGAAGGCGCCGCTCGGCGCGTTGCTCTCGTTGAGCAGGAACAGACTGGTGTTGAAGTGCCCCGCCGGCACGTCCCACATAAAAGTCGGCCCCAGCACGAACATGCGCTTGCGCGAGTTGTAGCCCACATCATTCTTCGTGTTGACGTCGAATCCGCCGGTGATGCCCAGCCCGCGCACCGGCCCGAACTTGTATTCGCGCCCGGTCACCTTGCTCAGGTCCACCGTGTTGCGGTACAGGATATAGGCTTCGTTGGCGCCCGACTTTTGCGTCAGCGAGGCCGGATCATTTTTGTCCGACATCAAAAAGTCCACGTTGAAGAAGTTGGTGCCGTACTTGTAGCCGCTGACGTGGGTCAGCGCAAGGATATTCTTGGAGATGTCGTTCGGGTTGAACGGCTCGCGATAGTCGTTCCCATAACGCCAGCTGACGGAGGTGTCGCTCCAGTCGGCGGCATGGGCCGCGCCGATGCTCATCAAGGCGATGCACAACATTTGTCTCGTTTTCATTTTAGTTTTCCATATTATTTTGGACGCGACCGTCCCCGCCGGCGCCATGCGGCGCGCCGGTGAGGATGCAATCGTGCTGGTTGGATCCTCAGCCTGCGCCGAGGTAGACGAACTTGAAGGTGAACACGCAAGCGATCGCCCAGATCACTGGACGCACTTCGCGCACACGGCCGGTCAACAGCTTCAACACCGCGTAGGAGATGAAGCCGAACGCCACGCCAAGCGCGATCGAGTACGTGAACGGCATGGTCAGCGCCGCGATGGCGGCTGGCACGCTTTCGGTGGTGTCGGACCAGTCGATGTCGACCAGTTCGCGCAGCATCAGACAGGAGACGTACAGCAGCGCGGGCGCCGTGGCGTAGCTCGGCACCACGCCGGCCAGCGGCGAGATGAACAGGCAAGCCAAAAACAGCACGCCGACTGCGACGGCGGTCAATCCGGTGCGGCCGCCCGCTTGCACGCCAGCGGCGCTCTCGATGTAGGCGGTGGTGCTGGAAGTGCCCAGCAGCGAACCGGTAAGGATGGCGGTGCTGTCGGCCATCAGTGCCTTGTTCAAGCGCTCCATCTTGCCGTTGACGAGCAGGCCGGCGCGGTTGGCCACACCCATCAGCGTGCCGGTGGCGTCGAACAGCTCGACCAGGAAGAACACCAGCACCACGTTCAACAGGCCGACCGAAATCGCGCCCATCAGATCAAGCTTGAACAGCGTAGGCGCCAGCGACGGTGGCATGTCGACCACACCATTGAACTTGTTCCCGGCGATGAAGAAGCTCATCACGGTCACGGCCAGGATGCCGATCAGGATCGCGCCCTTTACCTTCAGGCGGTCCAGCGCGACGATGACGAAGAAGCCAACGATGGCCAGCAGCGTGGGCGCCGAATGCAGGTCGCCGACACGGACCAGCGTCTCAGGGCTGCTGACGACAATGCCTGCGCTCTTCAGCGAGATCAAGCCGAGGAACAGGCCGATGCCGACGGTGATCGCGGTGCGTATCGAATGCGGGATGCCGTTGACGATCATCTCCCGCAGCTTGAATATGCTGACGAACAGGAACAGGCAGCCGGAGATGAACACCGCGCCCAGCGCCATCTCCCAAGGCATGCCCATGCCCTTCACGACGACGTACGCGAAGTACGCGTTCAACCCCATGCCCGGCGCCATGGCGATCGGGTAGTTCGCGTAAAGGCCCATGATCAGGCAGCCCAATGCGGCAGCGATACAGGTGGCGACGAAGACCGCACCCTTGGGCATGCCGGCGTCACCGAGGATCGAAGGATTGACGAAAATGATGTAAGCCATCGTCAGGAAGGTGGTCAGACCCGCGACCAATTCGGTGCGCACATCGGTCCCATTTTCTTTCAGCTTGAAGTACTTCTCTAGAATTAACATAACGTCTCCGTGTTCTATTTTTAACTGCTTCTTGTGTCATCCGCCGATTAAACATGGGAACAATCGGCTTAGACCTTATCTCAGGGGCCACTGTGTGTAATTGGTCTGGTGGCATACCTGCTATCTGCTATGGCCTATAACAGTCGGGACGCGCCGTATTTTTTACGGCGTAGCCCCTTGCTTACCCTCCTCTGCTTTGCGTGCCGCCGGGTTTATACGAATTCACCAATCTTCGCGATCACCGCCTCGCGCACCGAGCCGCTCACAATGAAGGACCGCGCCACTTCAAGGTCGTTGTGCAGCCAGCGGTCGCCATCAAGACACGCCGGGATCTGGCTGCGCACCGATTCATAGGCCGCCTGCGTGCCTTTTCCGAGCACAAAACCAGGCAGTAGGTTTTCTGTCATCGTCAGCGCCTGCGAGGCCAATAACATTTCGACGCCAACGATGTATTGTGTGTTCGATACCACAGTAGCGGCCTTGCGCGCGCACCAGGTGGAGTTGGAGACGTGGTCTTCGCTGTTGCCCTTGGCCGGAATCGAGTCCACGCTGCCCGGCATGCACAGCGTGCGGTTCTCCATCACCAGGGAACTGAGCGAGCATTGCATAACCGGATAGCCGGTGTTCACGCCACGCACGCCGGACATCAGGTTGCGCGGCAGGCCCCACGACAGCGTGGGATCGATCAGGCGCGCCACGCGGCGTTCGACAATGCTGCCCAGGTCCGCGATGGCCATCGCCAGCAGGTCCATCGCCTGCGCCAGGTACTGGCCGTGGAAGTTACCGCCCGAGATAATCTCGAAGCCACCACCGTCCTTGCCGAAGATGAGCGGATTGTCGGTGGCCGAATTCACTTCCTTATCGAGGATGGTGTCGATGTAGTCCAGCGCATCGAACACCGGGCCGTAGACCTGCGGAGCGCAGCGCAGCGAGTACACGTCCTGGATGCGGGCCGTGTACGGGATGTCGGTGCGGCGCAGCTCCTCCGGGAACTGCACGGCGCGCGCCTCATGCGTGGTGCGGGTGGAGCCGTCCAGCAGGTCGCGGATAATGGCGGCGGTCTTAATCTGGCCCGCATGCGGACGCGCTTCGTGGATGCGCGGATCGAAGGCCGACATCTCGGCGCGCATCGCCTCCAGCGTCAGTCCCAGCGATAGGCAGGCGTCGGACAGCATGTTGCGCGCATCGGCGGCGGCCAGCAGCGCCACCGCCAGCGACACAGTGCAGCCGTTGATCAGCGCCGAGGCATCCTTGGCCTTCAGCTCGAAGACGACCGGGCCGACATTGGATGCGCGGATCGCGTCCGGGGCCGACATGCGCTGGCCCTTGTACATCACCTCCGCCTCTTCGAAGCCGGCGATGGCCGCAGCCAGGTACGCAAGCGGCGCCAAGTCGCCCGAGGCGCCGACGGAACCCTTCTGCGGCATGATCGGATGGATGCCGGCGTTGACGAAGGCCAGCAGGCGGTCGACCACCTCCACGCGCGGCGCGGAGTAGTTACTGGCGAAGGCATTGGCACGCAACAGCATGGTGGCGCGGCTGACCTCTTCGGAGAACGGCTCGCCCATGCCGCAGGCGTGGGCCTTGATCAGCTGCGTCTGGAACAGCACGATGTCCTGCACCTTGACGCGGGTATCCTTCAGCATGCCGACGCCGGTGTTAAAACTGTACATCATCGGCGCTTCGTCGTGCATCCAGGTCGACTCGATGTAGTCGCGGCTCTCCTTCAATGCGGCGCGCGAGGACGCGGCCAGGTTCACTTCAATGGCGTGGTCGCGGGCGACGGCGACGACTTGCGCGGCGGTCAGGTTGAAACCGTTGATGGTAGTGGTAGTCATAATCGTTGTCTCTCAGTTGGCGCCGGCGGCGAACCACGCGCCGATTTCGGAGCGTTCTTCAGGCGTGATGTTGGTCATATTCCCGATCGGCATAGCCTTCAGCACGACGGCCTGCTGGTTGATCTTGGCGGCGTTCTGGTGAATCAGCTCCGGCGTGTGCAGCATGATGCCGGCGGGAGCGGTGGCGAATCCGGGCTGCGTGGGCTGGGCCGCGTGGCAGCTGACGCAGCGCTGGTTGACGATGGCCTGTACACGGTTGAAGTCAGGCGCCGCGACGCCGGCATGCGCCGCATCGGCGACATCGCCCGCAGCCGCAGGCAGTGGCGCCGCTGCGGGACGCGGAGCGATCGCCACCGCGACAGCAGCGAGGATCGCCACGCCAGCCGCAGGGAACTGCCACGCAGTCTTGCCATGATGGCGCAGGTTGAAGAAGTGGCGAATCAGCACACCAGCCGCGATGATCGCGCCCAGCAGCGCCCAGCTATAGGCATGGCTGTAGGTCATCGCATAGTGGTTGCTGATCATGATGAGCAGCACCGGCAGCGTGAAGTAGTTGTTATGAACGGAGCGCTGTTTGGCCTTCTTGCCGTGGACAGGATCGGGCGACCTCCCCTGCTCCATCGCCTCCACCAGCTTGCGCTGGCCCGGAATAATCAGCATCAGCACATTCCCGACCATCATGGTGCCGATCATGGCGCCGACGTGGATGTAGGCGGCGCGTCCGCTCAGGAACTTGGTCAGCACGTAGGCCATGGCAACGATGAACACGAACATGATCACGCCCAGCAGGCCGTCCTTCTTGCCCAGAGGTGAACGGCACAAGGCATCGTAGAACAGCCAGCCCACCAGCAGCGAGCCAAGGCCCACGCCGATAGCCTGCAACTGCGTCAGGTCCGCGACCGATTTATCGATCATCATCGCCGAAGCATTGAAGTAGTAGACGATGAACAGCAGCGAGAAGCCCGAGATCCAGGTCGCGTAGGCTTCCCATTTAAACCAGTGCAGGTCCGACGGCAGCTCGGCCGGCGACACCAGGTACTTCTGAGGGTTGTAGAAACCGCCGCCGTGCACGGCCCACAACTCGCCGGAGACGCCCTTCTTTGCCAGGTCGGAGCCGGGCTTCGGCGGGCGTATGCTGTTGTCCAGCCAGACGAAGTAAAAGGACGCGCCGATCCACGCTATCCCCGTGATGAGATGCAGCCAGCGCACCAATAGATTGAGCCAGTCCACGCCGTAAGCGAGCAATTCCATGTTGTCTCCATGTTTGGATTTAGCTCGTCTGCCACCGCGGGCGCTCCAGACGAATGGGATGATTTCCCTTTTTGGCCGCGAACTGTTGAAAGCTCCGCTGCGACCGATTGAAAACCACACGCAGACCGCGCATGGTGTGGAACGAACGATAAAACTAATTCTGGCTTTTCGTATGGCAGTAGCCGTATATTAAAAATAGGCTCACCGTTATAGATCGATCACCATGGCACAACTTCCCGACCACCTAGACCTGCACCTGATACGCATCCTGTACATGCTCCTCTGCGAGAAAAACGTTTCGCGCGTCGCGATGAAACTGGATCAAACGCAGCCCTCCATCTCGGCCTCGCTGCAGAAGCTGCGCGAGCTCACGGGCGATCCGCTGCTGGTGCGCGGCGGCCGTGGCATGGTGCCCACGCAGCACGGCGAGAGCCTGAAGGAGCCGGCGAAGCGCATCCTCGACGAGGTGGGGCAGCTGTTCCTGCACAAGACACCCTTCGCCTCGAAGGAGGAAAGCCGCACCTTCCGCATCGGCGCGCCGGACTACCTCGACATTCAATTCCTGCCGAACGTTGTGGCGCGTTTGCGACGCGAGTCGCCCAAGAGCCGCGTCATCATCCACAGCCTGGGCGCGGAAGTGGATGCGATCCGCATGCTGTCCGACGGCGATCTCGATCTGCTAATCGGTAACTGGGAGCAGCCGCCGGAGCACCTGTACCTGTCGCGGCTCTTCGAAGATCCGATCATCTGCGCCATGCGCGCCGACGCGCCCTACGCCAAGCGCACCGGCGCCAACGACATGACGCTGGACGATTATCTGAGCCTGCCCCACGTGGCGCCCTCGCCCACCCTGCCCGGCTTCCACGGCGTGATCGACAGCTTCCTGGCGCAGCAGGGCTACCAGCGCAACGTGGTCGTGGAGTCGGCGTATTTCAGCCTGATCCCCTACATGCTGACGCAGACCGACATGGTGCTCACCACAGGGCGGCAGTACCTGCGCTTCTATGAACGCAACCTGCCGATCAAGACCTTCACCGTGCCGGTGCGCTTCCCGACGATGCGCTTCTACCAGCTGTGGCACGAGCGGGTCCACCAGGCGCCTGAACACAAATGGCTGCGCGACCAGGTCACGCAGGCCGCGCAAGCCCTCACCGCGAAGTAAACCTCCGTGGGCGTGGCACGCCCACAACACTCCCCATAAGCCCGGGCTGA
The DNA here is from genome assembly GCF_013369445.1 of Duganella sp. BJB1802. Taxonomy (NCBI): domain Bacteria; kingdom Pseudomonadati; phylum Pseudomonadota; class Betaproteobacteria; order Burkholderiales; family Oxalobacteraceae; genus Duganella; species Duganella sp. BJB1802. Next base: position 101,251 of record NZ_JABWEF010000011.1, read on the forward strand.
ATGCGGTTATGGCCCCGGGCGTATATAACAGCCTCCCCCGCCATATATCATTCCTCTTATACCAAGAGGAGACGGGCGACTGCCTGCACAACAATGACAATCACACTAGATCACCTGAACCGCTGCGGCGCCGAAGAGTTCACGCAGCTGCTGCATGGCCTCTACGAACACTCGCCATGGATACCGGAACGCGCCGCCGCGCAGCGCCCGTTCGCGACCATCGCCGCGCTCAAACAATCGCTGCAAGGCGTGGTGCGCCGAGCCACCGAAGACGAACAACTGGGCCTGGTGCGCGCGCACCCTGAGCTGGCCGGCAAAGCGGCTCTCGCCGGCGAACTCACCGCCGAATCGACCGGCGAACAAGCGCAGGCTGGCCTGACCCACTGCTCCGCCGACGAACTGGCGACGCTGCACAAACTGAACGCCGACTACAACGCCAAATTCGGCTTCCCCTTCATCCTGGCCGTCAAAGGCCCGACTGGCAATGGTCTGTCGCGCGGGGAGATCATCGCAGCCTTCAGCCGCCGTCTGCGTTCGCAGCGTGATGACGAACTGGCCGAATGCCTGCGCCAGATCGGCCGCATCGCCGAGATGCGCCTCAACCAGCTGCTGCAAGTGGAGCTGCAATTTGGCGCCACCATCATGGAGTGGTCGGAAGTGATCGGTGCCTGGAGCGACGACGCCGACAACCTCACCTGCGCCTACATGACCGACGCCCACCGCAAGACCGCAGCCCAGCTGTCGGCGTGGATGAAGGAAGCCGGCATGGAAGTGTCCATCGACCCGGTCGGCAACGTCGTCGGCCGCTACAAGTCGGACAAGCTGGGCGCCAAGGCGCTGCTGACCGGCTCCCACTACGACACCGTCCGCAACGGCGGCAAGTACGACGGTCGCGAAGGCATCCTGCTGCCTATCGCCGTGGTCAAGCACCTGAATGAGCGTGGCGAGCGCCTGCCGTTCGACCTGGAGATCATCGGCTTCTCGGAAGAGGAAGGCGTGCGCTATCAAAGCACCTTCCTCGGTTCGAACGCCGTGATCGGCCAGTTCGACATGGCGCTGCTGGACAAGACCGACGCGCAAGGCATCACCATGCGCGAAGCGCTGACCGCCGCAGGGCACGATGCAAGCAAGATCGCCTCGGTCGCCCGCAAGCCGGGGGAAGTGCTGGCCTTCGTCGAAGTTCACATCGAACAAGGCCCGGTATTGCTGGGCAAAGGCCTGCCAACCGGCGTCGTCACCTCGATCGCCGGCAGCTGCCGCTACCAGATCGAGCTGACCGGTCTGGCCAGCCACGCCGGCACCACGCCGATGATCATGCGTAAGGACGCCGCCGCAGCCGCCGCCGAAATCGTGCTGTACGTGGAAGACCGCTGCGGGCGCGAACGCTCGCTGGTCGGCACCGTCGGCCAATTGCAGGTGCCGGATGGCTCGGTCAACGTGATCCCCGGCGCCTGCAAGCTGTCGCTGGACATCCGCGCCGCCGACGACGCCACGCGCGATGCCGCCGTCACCGACATCCTGAATCAGGCCGAAGCAGTCTGCGAGCGCCGCCAGATCGGGCTTAAAGTCACCAAGATCATGCAAGCCCCCGCCGCACCATGCGCCGACTGGCTAGTGAAGCAGCTCGTCGCCGCCACCGAACGCGCCGGCATCGAAGTCTTCGAACTGCCGTCCGGCGCAGGCCATGACGCGATGGCGCTGGCCCGCATGACCGACGTCGCCATGCTGTTCACCCGATGCGGCAACGGCGGCATCAGCCACAACCCGCTGGAAACCATGACGGCGGACGACGCCGAAGTATCTGCACAGATCTTCCTGGACTTCCTGCGCCAGTTCCAAACCAAGTAATCGCGGAGCAATCATGTCTGAACCTATTCGATTCTTCTATCGCGGCGAAGTCCGCTCCGTTGCCGCCGGCGCGCCGACCCGCACCCTGCTCCAGCATCTGCGCGAGGACCTGCACTGCACCGGCACCAAGGAAGGCTGCGCCGAAGGCGATTGCGGCGCCTGCACCGTGGTGGTGGCGGAACTGCAGCCGGACGGCGAAGTGGCCATGAAGTCAGTCAACTCCTGCATCCAATTCGTGCCCACGCTGGACGGCAAGGCGGTGTTCACCATCGAAGACCTGAAGCAGGCCGACGGCAAGATGCACCCGGTTCAGGAAGCGCTGGTCGAATGCCACGGATCGCAGTGCGGCTTCTGCACGCCGGGCTTCGCCATGTCGCTGTGGAGCCTCTACCTCAAACAGGAGGGACAGACCACGCCGCCGTGCCGCAAGACGGTCGACGAGACCCTGTCCGGTAACCTGTGCCGCTGCACCGGCTACCGTCCCATCATCGACGCCGCGCGCCGCATGGGCGAGCTGCCGCACGTGAGCTTCGACCGCGAGGCGCTGAAAGCCACGCTGCAATCCATCCAGCGAACCGAAATGTACAGCTACACCCACGACGGCCAAACCTTCCACGCTCCGCGCACGCTGGCCGAACTGGCCGCGCTGCGGGCAGCCAATCCCACCGCCACCATCGTCGCCGGCTCCACCGACGTCGGCCTGTGGGTGACCAAGCAAATGCGCAACCTGGGCGACATGATCTACGTGCGCCAGGTCCAGGAGCTGTACCGCATGGAGGAGGAAAACGGCATGCTGTATATCGGCGCCGCCGTCTCGCTCAACGACGCCTACGAGGCGGTCTGCAAGCACTACAAGGAAGAGCTGCACGAAATGTGGCAGCGCTTCGCCTCGCAGCCGATCCGCAATACCGGCACGCTGGGCGGCAGCGTCGCCAACGGCTCGCCGATCGGCGACTCGGCTCCGTGGATGATCGCGCTGGGCGCGGAAATCGTCATCCGCAGCGATAAAGGCCAGCGCTCCATGCTGCTGGAGAAGTTCTACCTCGATTACATGAAGAAGGACTGGCAGCCGGGCGAATTCGTCGAAGCCGTACGCATACCGCTGCCGCGCAAGGACGTCCACTTCCGCACCTACAAGCTGGCCAAGCGCTACGACCAGGACATCTCCGCCGTCTGCGCTGGCTTCGCCTTCACGCTGAAGGACGGCATGGTCAGCGACGCCCACATCGCCTACGGCGGCATGGCCGCGACCTCGCGCCGCGCGCCGCTGGCGGAAGCCGCCGTCATCGGCAAGCGCTGGGACGAGAGCACGCTGAAGCTGGCGATGGCCGAACTGGCGAAGGATTACACCCCGCTGAGCGACATGCGCGCCACCGCCAGCTACCGCATGAAAACCGCGCAGAACCTGCTGCGCCGCTACTGGCTGGAGACCAATCCGGATTCCGCCCAGCCGCTGCAATCGATCAACGCATACCACTACGCAGAGGGAGCCGTCACAGCATGAACAGCAAATCGGAACCATTCCTGACGCAGGCCGTCCCCATGGCGTGGGCGGAAGTCGGCAAGCCGCATCCGCACGAATCGGCGGTGCTGCACGTGCTGGGCGAAGCCACCTACACCGACGACATCCCCGAAGCCGCAGGCACGCTGCACGCGGCGCTGGGCATCTCGGCCAAGGCGCACGCCAATATCCTGTCGATGAACTTCGACGCCGTCAAAGCCATGCCCGGCGTGGTGGCCGTGTACACCCACAAGGACATCCCCGGCACCAACGACTGCGGCCCGATCATCCACGACGATCCGATCCTCTCGGAAGGCCTGGTGGAATACGTCGGCCAGCCCATCTTCATCGTCGTGGCGGACTCGCACGACAATGCGCGCCGCGCAGTCAAGAAGGCCGTCATCGAATATGAAGAGCTGCCAGCCATCCTGACGCCGCAAGCCGCACGCGACGCCAAGTCCTTCGTCGTGCCGCCCATGCACCTGGCGCGCGGCGATGCGCAGGCCGCGTTCGAACGCTCCAAGCATAAGTTGAAAGGCTCGCTGCACGTCGGCGGCCAGGAGCAGTTCTACCTGGAAGGCCAGATTTCCTACGCCATTCCAAAAGAAGGCAAGGGAATGCTGATCCACTGCTCCACCCAGCACCCGACCGAAATGCAGCACGTGGTCGCACATGCCCTGCACCGCCACTCGCACGACATCGTGGTCGAATGCCGCCGCATGGGTGGTGGCTTCGGGGGCAAAGAATCGCAGTCCGCGTTGTGGGCCGCCTGCGCCGCCATCTCGGCCGCGCACTTGCGCAGCCCGGTCAAGCTGCGCGCCGACCGTGACGACGACATGATGGTGACCGGTAAGCGTCACTGCTTCTACTACGAGTACGAGATGGGCTACGGCGACGACGGCCGCATCGTCGCCGCCAAGGTCGAGATGGTGTCGCGGGCCGGCTTCTCGGCCGACCTGTCGGCGCCAGTCGCCACGCGCGCCGTCTGCCACTTCGACAACGCCTACTATCTCGGCGACGTCGACATCCGCGCCATGGCCGGCAAGACCAATACACAGTCCAATACCGCATTCCGTGGTTTCGGCGGCCCGCAAGGCGCCATCGCCATCGAGTACATCGTCGATGAAATCGCCCGCAATCTCGGCATGGACTCGCTGGACGTCCGCAAGATCAACTTCTACGGCCGCAACGACGAGGAAGGCCGCAACGTCACCCAGTACAACCAGAAAGTGGTCGACAACGTCATTCACGAACTGGTTGCGCAGCTGGAGGACGAAAGCGGCTACCGCCTGCGCCGCGAGGAAATCAACGCCTTCAACGCGCAGAGCAAAGTGCTCAAACGCGGCCTGGCGCTGACGCCGGTCAAATTCGGCATCGCATTCAACGTCACGCACTTCAACCAGGCCGGCGCGCTGGTGCACGTGTACACGGACGGCTCGGTGCTGGTCAACCACGGCGGCACCGAGATGGGCCAGGGCATCAACACCAAGGTGTGCCAGGTGGTGGCGCATGAACTGGGCATCGATCTCGCCATGGTGCGCGCCAGCGCGACCGACACCAGCAAGGTCGCCAACACCTCGGCCACCGCCGCATCCACCGGCGCGGACCTGAACGGCAAGGCGGCGCAGGACGCGGCCACCACCATCCGCACACGCTTGGCCGAATTCGCCGCCAAGCGCCACGATGGCGATCCCGCCACGGTACGCTTCGAGGCCAACTTCGTCCACGTCGGCGAGATCGCGATTCCCTTCGCGGAGCTGGTGCAGAAGGCTTACATGGCACGCATCCAGCTGTGGTCCGACGGCTTCTACGCAACGCCTGGCCTGCATTGGGATCCGAAAACCATGAGCGGCAATCCGTTCTCGTACTACGCCTACGGCGCCTCGGTGTCGGAAGTGGTGGTCGATACGCTGACCGGCGAATGGAAACTGCTGAAGGCCGACGCGCTGTACGACGCCGGCAATTCGCTGAACCCCGCCATCGATGTCGGCCAGGTCGAAGGCGCGTTCATACAGGGCATGGGCTGGCTGACCACCGAGGAACTATGGTGGAACGCAACCGGCAAGCTGATGACGCATGCGCCGTCCACCTACAAGATACCCGGCGTGTCGGACTGCCCGGAGAATTTCAACGTCCGCCTGTTCAAGAACCGCAACGTCATGGACAGCATCCACCGCTCCAAGGCGGTTGGCGAACCGCCGCTGCTGCTGCCGTTCTCGGTGTTCCTGGCGATCCGCGACGCCTGCTCCAGCGTCGGCGGCCATCGCTACAATCCTCCGCTGCGAGCCCCGGCGACCAGCGAGGCTATCCTCGATGCGATCGGCGCAGTGCAGGCGGCAGCGGAAGCGGCGAACTAATCATGTCCATGCCCCTCAATCTTAACGCGCTGACGGCGGCGGCCAGCAAAGCGGTGCCGCGCGTGCTGGTCACCGTCGCGCAGGTCGCCGGCTCCGCGCCTCGCGAACCGGGCGCCAAGATGCTGATCACCCAGTATCATGCCTTCGATACAATCGGCGGCGGCCACCTCGAAATGGTCGCCACCGACATCGCCCGCGAGATGCTGTCGATGCCGCCCGGCGAGCTGCGTGCCGAGCGACGGCTGGAGCGCTTCCCGCTCGGTCCCAGCCTGGGCCAGTGCTGTGGTGGCGTAGTCCATCTGGCGTTCGAGCGCATCATGCCGGAAGCCGGCGAACATTTCGGATCGCTGGCCCGCCGCTGGCGCGAAAGCCTGGACAGCTGGCGCCTGGTGCCGCTGGACTGCGTGGAACCGGCCAGCATCTATGACGCGACGGGCGCACACCTGAGCGGCCCCGGTCCCGCCACATTGCCCCGGCCCGGCCCCGGCATTGAATGCAAAGTGCGCATCGACGATCACGGCAAGCGCTGGTTGATCGACTCCTGTCTGCCCTATCGTCAGCGCCTGTACCTGTTCGGCGCCGGCCACGTGGGCGCGGCCATCGTGCGCGCGCTGGCGGAGCTGCCATGCCAGGTGGTGTGGATCGACGAGCGCGACGACATGTTCCCCTCCGTCCTGCCGGCCAACGTCCGCGTCGAAGCGACCGACACGCCGGAAGCGGTGGTGGAGGAAGCACCGCCCGGCGCCTCCTTCCTGGTGCTGACGCACAGCCACGCGCTGGACCAGCAGCTGTCCGAACACATACTGCGCCGCACCGACTTCACCTGGTTCGGTCTGATCGGCTCGAAGACCAAGCGCGTCTCCTTCGAACGCCGCCTGCTGGAGCGCGGCATTCCGGCCGCGCGCATGGCGGACATGACGTGCCCTATCGGCCTGCCCGGCATCCACGACAAGGCGCCGGCGGTGATCGCCATCTCGGTCGCGGCCCAGCTGATGCAGGTCTGGGAAGCCGCCGCGCTCTCCGCTCCAGCGGAAAACGGTGCTAAAATGAGCGCATCCGCACCTGCCGTCTTATCGGAACCGCAAACCGTATGTATCAATTGATGTCCTTCCAACTGCCTGCAAGCCGGGCGTTCTCACTCTCCGGCAGCGCCGGGGCGGGAGCGCGCTATCGTCATCTAGAGCGCGCACCTCACTAATCTAGCCACCGCGCTAGCAGTAACCCCAAACGCATAGACCGGTGTGGCGCCAAGCGCCCGCCTTCATCGCCGACGACCATGTCAGTCGCGCCGCATCACCGCGCGCGTCAACTGGCGTCCGCACTACGGAACAAGGAATCAATATCATGGCAAGCATCATCACTCCGAGCGGCACTTTCCAGGCATACCGCGCCAGCCTCCTGCACTTCAGCGACGACCCGGCCTTCGCCACCAACGCCTGCTCCTGGCACGAGGACGGCCTGTTGATCGTCAACGACGGCAAGGTTCACCTGGCCGGCGATTTCAGCCAGCTGATTGCCTTCCTGCCGCAAGGCACGCCACTGCACGACTATCGCGGCAAGATCATCATGCCGGGCTTTATCGACACGCACGTCCACTATCCGCAGACCGACATGATCGCCTCGCCGGCGCCCGGCCTGCTGCCTTGGCTGGAGAAGTACACCTTCCCCACCGAGCGGAAATTCGCCGATCCCGAACACGCGGCCAACGTCGCCAGCTTCTTCCTCGACGAGCTGACGCGATGCGGCACCACCACCGCCATGGTCTACTGCACCGTGCATCCGCAATCGGTGGACGCCTTCTTCACCGAAAGCGAAAAGCGCAACCTGCGCATGGTCGCCGGCAAAGTGCTGATGGACCGTAACTGCCCCGACTTCCTGCAAGACACGGCCGAAAGCGGCGCGCGCGAGAGCGAAGCGTTGATCAAAAAGTGGCACAAGCGCGGACGCCAGCTGTACGCCATCACTCCGCGCTTCGCACCCACCTCCACCGAAGCCCAGCTGGAACTGGCCGGCGCGCTGGCCAAGGCCTACCCGGACACCTTCCTGCAAACCCACGTCGCGGAAAACACCGACGAAGTGGCGTGGGTCAAATCCCTGTTCCCGCGTGCGCGCAGCTACATGGACGTCTACGACCATTTCGGCATGATGCGTCCACGCTCGATGTACGCGCACTGCATCTGGCTGGACGACACCGACCGCGCCCGCATGGGCGAAACGCAATCCGCCATTTCCATCTGCCCCACTTCCAACCTGTTCCTGGGCAGCGGCCTGTTTGACTTCGAACGCGCCGACGCGAAGCGGGTCCCGCTCTCGCTGGCGACCGACGTTGGCGGTGGCACCTCGTTCTCGATGCTGCAAACGATGAACGAAGCCTACAAGGTGGCGCGCATGGGCGGCACCTATCTGCAGGCGATGCGCATGTTCTACCTGGCCACGCTGGGCGGCGCCCGCGCCATGCAGCTGGAAGGCACGATCGGCAACTTCGTGCCTGGCGCGGAGGCGGACTTCATTATCCTCGATCCCAAAGCCACGCCATTGCTGGCCCGCCGCACGGAGCGCACCGACTCGGTCGAAGAACTGCTGTTCGCCATCGCCATGCTGGGTGACGACCGCGCGATCTCCGCCACCTACGCCGCCGGCAAAGCGGTCCACCAGCGCCACGGCTAAGCAATCCCGCACCGGCTGCGCTCCGAATTCGGTTACGATACGTGGAGCGCAGTCGGCGCTGATTTGTTTACCGAATTATGAAACGAAGATCTCTACTAGGCGTGGCCCTGGCGCTCAGTTGCGGTGCCGGGCTGGCGCAGACCGGGCCAGCCAAGCAGCTGCATGTCGTCACCACGCATCTGCCACCGCTGGTTTTCGAAAACGACAACAAGCGCCCCGGCGCCCTGCGTGAGCTGCTCAATGAGTTGTGCAAGCGCACGCGGATGGAACTCAAGCTGGAGTTCGTGCCTTGGAAGCGAGCGCTGTTCCTCGCGACCTCGATGCCGGCGACGGCGATTTTTCCCGTCACACGGCTGAAGGAACGCGAATCACGCTTCCGCTGGCTGGCGCCTTTGTACGAAGAACACTACATGTTCCTCGCGCCGCGCGGCGGGACGTTCGACCTCCAGCATCTGGACGACATGAAGTCCCGCCGCATCGCGCTGCTGCGAGGCGCGGCGCAGACGGCGATACTTCAGGAACTGGGTTACCGGAATATCGTCGAGGGGAATTCGATCGAAGAGATCCACCGCTATCTGCTGGAGGACATGGCCGATGCGGCCTTCGGCGAACGGAATATCATCCAGAGTTCGCTGAAGAGCCGCTCCGCCCAGCGCGCCTTCCAGGTCAGCGCCCCGGTCCGCACCACCACCGCATGGCTGGCCGGCTCGCTGGACTTCGACGAAGCCACGGTCCTGGAGTTCCAGCGCGCGAAGGCGGCCATGGATGCCGACGGAACCACACACCGCATCCTGGCCAGGTACAAGCTGGCTTAAATACTGCCCAAGCCCGATAAGGTGCGCTGCACGGCGACATCGAGCGGCGTGCGCGGTTCGGCGCCGAGCATCCGCACCAGACGCTTGTTCGACATCTGGACCGGCTGCTGCCACAGGTAGCGCATCTCACGCAGTTCGCGGAACACCGTGACAAACGGCGACGCCAGCGCCAGCAACCACCATGGGAAGGCGCTTGCCTTCAACTCCGGCTTGCGCGCGGCACGGGCGATTGCCGCCACCATTTGCGTGCCATCGGCATCCCAGTGGCCTTCCATCTGGAACCGGGCGAAAGTCGCCAGCCGATCTTCCTTCTCGACCAGCTGCACCATCGTCTCGGCGACGTCCGGCAGGTAGGCCCATTGGTGGCCGACGCCCGCGCTGCCCGGATAGCTGATGGCCGTCAGCGGCTTGCCCGGCTTGACCAGACCTTGCGCGAACCAGCTGTTACCGGCCTTGGGGCCGAAGAAGTCGCCGGCCCGCACGATCAGCGTCCTTACGCCGTCGGCTGCGGCGGCCTGCAAGCGCGCTTCCATCTCGACGCGGATCGCGCCTTTGCGGGTGACCGGCCGTTGCGGCGACTCCTCATCCAGGATCGGGAACGCATCGGGGCCGTAGTTGTACACGGTACCGGGCAGCAGGATGCGTGCGCCGCTGGCGCGGGCTGCGGCGATGGTGTTGTCTATCATCGGCAGCACCAGCGCGCCCCAGTTGCGGTAGCCGGGCGGGTTGACGGCGTGGACGATCAGCTGGACGCCATGCGCGGCGTTGACCACCTCGTCGCGATTCATCGCGTCGCCCGCCAGCCATTGGATGCCGTCGTTCGGCTTGGCGGCACGCTCCGGCGCTCGGTGCAGCGCCTTGACGTTCCACCCGCGTGCCACCAGCAACCGCGCCACTTCGCCGCCGATTCCACCCGTTGCGCCCAGTACCAATGCTGTCTTTTTCATGTTTATCTCCGTTTGGTGAGTTGATGGAGTCAGTGTCGCGCAAACCGGGCTAAAAGAAAATTGGCGAAAACAGCATAGCCGCTATACAATTTCGTATGACCATGAACGAACCAAACTGGGACCTGTACCGCTCCTTCCTTTCCGTGCTGACGGAAGGCTCGCTGTCCGGTGCTGCCCGCGCCCTGGGCCTGACGCAGCCGACGGTCGGCCGTCATATCGACGCGTTGGAGCAATCGCTCGCGCTGTCGCTGTTCACGCGCTCGCAATCGGGCTTCATCCCGACCGATGCCGCATATGCGCTGCAGTCGTATGCGGAGACGCTGGCGGCCACCTCCTCGGCGCTGCTACGCGCCGCTTCGGGCTTGGGGCATGGAGAGATCAAGGGGACGGTCAGGGTCACGGCAAGTGAAACCATCAGCGTGGAGGTGCTGCCGCCGATCCTGGCGCGGCTCACGCGCGCGCATCCCGGCATCACCATCGAGCTGGCGACCTCCAACCGCATTGAGAACCTGCTGCGGCGCGACGCCGACATCGCCGTCCGCATGACGCGGCCGGAGCAGGACGTGCTGGTGGCGCGCCGCATCGGCAATATCGATCTGGGGTTCCACGCCAGGCGCGACTACCTGAAGCGCCGGGGAACGCCGAACACGTGGGACGACATGGCCGGTCACGCCCTCATCGGCATCGACCGCGAGACGGCCTTCACCCGTAGCCTGCAACATCTGCTGGGTAACCTGCAAAACCGCTCCTACGCGCTGCGCAGCGACAGCGACCTGGTTCACCTGGCCTCGATCCGCGCCGGGCTGGGGATAGGAATCTGCCAGGTAGGCCTGGCGCAGCGCGACGCGCGGCTGGTGCGCGTACTGCCCGATCTGTTGACCATACCATTGGACACCTGGCTGGCCATGCACGAAAACCTGCGCAGCAACCCCGCCTGTGCCGCCACCTTCGCCGCCCTAGCCGATGGTTTGACCGAATACGTCAACGGCGCCGGATCAACCAGATCGCAAGGATGAACGGCAGCGTGAAACAATGGATGCCGGTGGCGCCCAAGCCAACAGATAGCATGATACTCAATGCGGCGCATGCGAGGCGCGAAGGCCAGCGGCATTCGCGGGCGCCGACGGCCAGCATCACCAGTGTGCTGTTGATGCCCGCTCCGATCGACTGGATTTCGATGCCTGCGCCAGGCCACAACTGATTCGCCAACGTAATCGCCAGCCACGAAAACAGCGCGCCTGACAATCCCCACATCGCCTGATGCCAATGGCGTCGGGCCAACGCGGCCCATAGCAGCATGCCGAGTGGCGCACCGCCGATGAAGGCTGCCTGCCCCATCGAGCAGAAAAGATAGCTGGCGACCGTCGTGCCGCACCCGCCAGGCGCCGGCACCGATTCCTGCAGGCCGATACTGTGTGCGACCGCACCGGCCAGCCACATCACCACCACAAATGGAAGCGTCAGCGGGGGAATGCGGGCGCGTTCGGTGGCATAAGTGAGGGCCGCCGTCAATGCTCCAGCGCCAGCGACCATGAGCAGCAGCGGGCCGTCCAACTGGTAGATGGCGCACAGGCCCACGCCCGCCAACGCGCCATTAAAACCGTATAAACCGTTATGCCGGCGCTCCTCCTCAAGGTTGAACGCCCATGCCGCAAGCGACGCGCAGGCGACGCCCAGCACGCATCCGAGTGCCAGCGGCGGCCCGCTGAGGAACAGGCAAAGCAGCAGCACCGCGCCGAACATCGGCGAGTCCTGGAGATATATCTGGCCAACCGCCGTCAACTGGCGTTGCAGCACCACCGGCACCGCAACGCGAGACGCCGACGATAGAATCACGCCGCCGCCGGCTCGTCGGTCGGCCAGATCTGGGCGATGCGCAGCAGGTTGGTGCTGCCCGGCTGCCCGAACGGCACGCCCGCCGTGATCGCGATCTGGTCGCCCGGCCGGCCGAAGCCTTCCCGCAACGCGGCCTGGCAAGCGGCAGCCACCATGCGGTCAACGTTGCGCACGTCCGCGCTCACGGTCGAATGCACGCCCCACGCCAACGCCAGACGGCGCGCCGTCGACAGGTTCGGCGTGATGCTCAGGATCGGCGCCGTCGGCCGTTCGCGCGCCGCGCGCAGGCTGGTGTGGCCGGAACTGGTGTATGTCACCGTCGCCACCGCGCCGACGATCTGCGTCACGTCGCGCAGCGCGGAGCAGATCGCGTCGCCGCTGTTCGGCATCGGCGCCTGATTCTGGGCGTCGATCATCTGGCGGTACAGCGGATCCTTCTCCACTTCGCAGATGATGCGGTTCATCATGGACACCGCCTCTGTCGGATAAGCGCCGCTGGCCGATTCCGCCGACAGCATCACCGCATCGGCGCCGTCGTAGATCGCGCTGGCCACATCGGAGGCTTCCGCCCGCGTCGGCACCGGCGCCGAGATCATCGACTCCAGCATCTGCGTGGCGATGACGATAGGCTTGCCCTGCAGGCGGCAAGCGCGCAGGATGCGTTTCTGCACGCCGGGCACCCGCTCCGGCGGCACCTCCACGCCCAGATCCCCGCGTGCCACCATGATCGCATCCGATACCGCGACGATGGCGTCCAACGCATCCAGCGCCGCCGGTTTCTCCAGCTTTGCAAGCAGCGCCGCGCGCGTGCCGACGATGGCGCGGGCTTGCACCAGATCCTCCGGCCGCTGCACGAACGACAGAGCGATCCAGTCCGCGCCCATCTCCAGCGCAAATTCCAGGTCACGCAGATCCTTCTCCGTCAGCGCCGGGATAGGCAGCACCACGTCCGGCACGTTGACGCCCTTGCGGTCCGACAGCACGCCGCCGTTGACGACGCGAGTCCGTATCACGCGCCCCTCGTTGGCGACCACCGCCAGCCGCAGCTTGCCGTCGTCCAGCAGCAGGGACTGGCCGGCATCGATCACTTCGAACAGTTCCGGATGCGGCAGACAGACGCGCTGCGCATTGCCCGGTGACGTATCGCGGTCCAATGCGAACTCCTGTCCGGCGACCAGCGTCACCTTCCCTTCCGCGAACTGGCCCACACGCAGCTTGGGCCCCTGCAAATCGGCCAGGATGGCGATCGGCCGGCCCGCGCCGCGTTCGATCTCGCGCACGATATTGCAGCGCGCCTGGTGGTCCTGATGCGTGCCGTGGCTGAAGTTAAAGCGGAATACATCGGCGCCCGCTTCGAATAATGCCTGGATGGCTTCCTTGCTGCTGCTGGCCGGGCCGAGCGTGGCCACGATTTTGGCCTGACGTTGACGTCGCATTGGGTGTTCCTTTTTTACAGAATTAAGACGGCGCGGAAGTCGTTGACGTTGGTGCGGGTCGGGCCGCTGACCACCAGATCGTTCAACGCGCTGAAATACCCATAGCCGTCGTTGTTTTCCAAGAGCGTCTTGGCCCGCAGCTTTTGCGTCAGGCCGCGCTCCAGCGAGTCCGGGCCGTACAATGCTCCGGCGTTGTCCTCGGAGCCGTCGATGCCGTCGGTGTCGCAGGCCACGGCGTGGATGCCGGGATGGCCGTCCAGCGCCACCGCAAGGCTGAGCAGGAATTCCGCATTCCGTCCGCCGCGCCCCGAGCCGCGCACCGTCACCGTGGTCTCGCCGCCGGAAATGATGACGCAAGGCCGCTGGAACGGCTGCCCGCGCGTCGCCACCTGCCGCGCCATCGCCGCGTGGACGATGGCGACATCGCGAGATTCGCCCTCAATGCCATCGGACAGGATGTAAGGCGTGATGCCCACAGCATGGGCATGTGCCGCAGCCGCCTCCAACGCGTCCTGCGCGATGGCGATGACATGATGGCTGTTGCGCGCGAAGCGAGGATCGCCCGGCTTCGGCGTCTCGCCCGCACCGGATTCGAGATGTTCCCGGATGCTGTCCGGGATGGCGATGCCGTACTTGCGCAGCACCGCCAACGCATCGGCGCAGGTGGTCGGGTCGGGCAGCGTCGGGCCGCTGGCGATGATGCCGGGATCATCGCCCGGCACGTCGGAGATCAGCAACGTCACCACCCGTGCCGGCGCGCAGGCCAGCGCCAGCCTGCCGCCCTTGATGGCGGACAGGTGCTTGCGCACACAGTTCATCTCGGAGATGGCGGCGCCGCTCTTCAGCAATGCCTTGTTCAGCGCCTGCTTCTGCTCCAGCGTGATCCCGGGCGCCGGCAACGCCAGCAGCGACGAGCCGCCGCCGGAGATCAGGCAGAGCACCAGGTCGTTCTCGCTCAGGCCCTGGACCATCTCCATCATGCGGCCGGCGGCGGCGCGCCCTGCCTCGTCCGGCACCGGATGCGCGGCCTCGATCACTTCGATGCGCTCGCAGTCCACGCCATGCTCGTAGCGCGTGACGACCAGCCCGGAAATATCACCCTTCCAGTGACGCTCGACCGCGCGCGCCATGGCGGCGGCGCCCTTGCCCGCGCCGATCACCAGCGTGCGGCCGTTCTTCGGCGGTTCCGGCAGGTAGGCCGGCAGGCACTTCTCCGCGCTGACAGCGTCCACCGCGCTGCCGTAAAGATCGAGCAGGAATTGGCGTGGATTCAGGGTAGTCATTACGCCTCGGCGATCTGGTGGTTGGACATCAGTTCGATCGCGCGGCACAACGCCGAGTGATCCATGCCGCCCAGGCCATTGGCCGCGCAGGCATTCATCAGCTCCTGCGCCATCGCGGTATTCGGCAGCGACACCCCCATCGCCTTGGCGCCTTGCAGCGCCAGGTTCAGGTCCTTCTGGTGCAGCTCGATGCGGAAGCCCGGATTGAAGGTGCGCTTGACCATACGTTCGCCGTGCACCTCCAGGATGCGCGAGTTGGCGAAGCCGCCCATCAGCGCGGAGCGCACCTTGGCCGGGTCGGCGCCGGCCTTGGACGCGAACAGCAGCGCCTCGGCCACTGCCTGGATGTTCAGCGCGACGATGATCTGGTTGGCGACCTTGGTGGTCTGGCCGTCGCCGTTGCCGCCGACCAGCGTGATGTTCTTGCCCATCAGTTCAAACAGCGGCTTGACGATGTCGAACGCCGCCTCCGAGCCGCCGACCATGATCGTCAGCGAACCGGCCTTGGCGCCGACTTCGCCGCCGGAGACCGGGGCATCCAGGTATTCGCAGCCCAACGCATTGATCTTCTTGGCGAACTTCTTGGTCTCGATGGGTGAGATCGAGCTCATGTCGACCACGATGGTGTTCGGGCGCAGGCCCTTGGCCACGCCCTCTTCCCCGAACAGCGCCGCTTCGACGTGCGGCGTATCCGGCACCATGACGATGATGATGTCGGCGCGCGCGGCCACTTCGGCGGCCGAGGTGCAGACCGTGGCGCCGGCTTCGATCAGCGGAAATGGCGGGTTCTTGATGTCGTGCAGGTACAGTTTGTGGCCGCCGTTCAGCAGGTGCTGCGCCATCGGTGCGCCCATGATACCCAGACCAATAAATCCAACTCGAGACATGATATTTTCCTTAAAAAGTATGTGATTTAAACGCCATGCGAGGCGCGCCAGCCCAGGCCCGCTTCCGTGGTGGTGCGCGGCTTGTATTCGCAACCGATCCAGCCTTGGTAGCCGGCAGCGTCCAGCTGCTCGAACAGGTAGCGGTAATTGATTTCTCCGGTACCCGGCTCGTTGCGGCCGGGGTTATCCGCCAGCTGCACGTGGCCGATCAGCGGCAGGTGCTTCTTGATGGTGTTGGTCAGCTCACCTTCCATGCGCTGCATGTGATAGATGTCGTACTGGATGAACAGGTTGTCCGAGCCAGTGGCCGCGATCAGCGATGCCGCCTGCGCCGTATTGGTCAGGAAGAAGCCAGGGATGTCGTAGCTGTTGATCGGTTCAATCAACAGGCGGATGCCCTCATCCTTCAGCGCCTCGGCGGCGAAGCGCAGGTTGTCCACCAGCGTGACCTGCGCGTCCTGCCGCGTCACACCCTGGGGCAGGATGCCGACCAGGCAGTTCACCTGCTTCACGCCCAGCTCCTTGGCGTAGGCGATGGCGGTCCACACACCATCGCGGAATTCGGCCACGCGGTCCGGGTGGCAAGCGATGCCGCGCTCACCGGCCTCCCAGTGGCCCGCCGGCAGGTTGTGAAGCACCAGTTCCAGCTTGTTGGCCTTCAGGCGCTCGGACAGGTCGCGGGCGCTGTACGCATACGGGAACAGGAACTCCACGGCTTGGAAGCCGGCGCGGGCCGCCGCTTCGAAGCGGTCGATAAAGGGCACCTCGGTGAACAGCATCGTGAGGTTGGCTGCAAGTTTGGTCATATCGTTTTCCTCTCAGTCCAGCAGGGAGATCGCGGTCGGCGCGTCGGATCCGCGCAGCGCCAGCTCTTCGAACTCGTTGATCTTGTCGATGTCGGTACCCATGGCGATGTTGGTCACACGCTCCAGAATCACCTCCACCACCACCGGCACCTTGAACTCCTCCATCCACTTGTTGGCCTGTTCGAAGGCGGCCGGCAGCTCGTCCGCATTGGTGACGCGGATGGCTTTGCAGCCCAGGCCCTCCACCACGGCAATGTGGTCGACGCCGTAGCCGTTCAGTTCCGGCGCGTTGATGTTCTCGAACGACAGCTGCACGCAGAAGTCCATGTCGAAGCCGCGCTGCGACTGGCGGATCAGGCCGAGGTAGGAGTTGTTGACCACCACATGCAGGTACGGCAGCTTGAATTGCGCGCCCACCGCCAGCTCTTCGATCATGAACTGGAAGTCGTAGTCGCCCGAAATGGCGACCACCTTGCGCTGCGGGTCGGCCGCGGCCACGCCCAACGCGGCGGAGATGGTCCAGCCCAGCGGGCCGGCCTGGCCGCAGTTGATCCAGTGGCGGGCGTTATACACATGCAGGAACTGCGCGGCGGCGATCTGCGACAGGCCGATGGTGCTGACGTAACAGGTGTCGCGGCCGAAGGCCTTGTTCATCTCCTCGTACACCCGTTGCGGCTTGACCGGCACTTGTTCGAAGTGGGTCTTGCGCTGCATGGTGCGCTTGCGTTCATTGCATTGCGCCACCCACGCCGAACGGTCTTTAAGCTTGCCGGCCGCCTTCCATTCGGTCGCCACTTCGATCATCAGCTTTAGCGCGGCGCCGGCGTCGGAGACGATGCCGAAGTCCGGACCGAACACGCGGCCGATCTGGGTGGGCTCGATGTCGATGTGGACGAACTTGCGGTCCTTGGTGTACACCTCGATAGTGCCGGTGTGGCGGTTGGCCCAGCGGTTGCCGATGCCGAACACGAAGTCGGATGCAAGCAGCGTCGCGTTGCCGTAGCGGTGGCTGGTCTGCAGACCGACCATGCCAACCATCAGTTTATGGTCGTCGGGGATCGCGCCCCATGCCATCAGGGTCGGGATCACCGGTACGCCGGTCAATTCCGCGAACTGCACCAGCAGATCGGATGCATCGGCGTTGATGACGCCACCGCCGGCGGTGATCAGCGGGCATTCCGCGTCGTTCAACATCGTCAGCGCTTTTTCGATCTGGGCGCGGGTGGCTTTCGGCTTGTAGGCTTCCAGCGGCTGGTAGGTGTCCGGGTCGAACTCGATTTCGGCCATCTGCACGTCGAACGGCAGGTCCACCAACACCGGGCCGGGACGGCCGGAACGCATGATGTGGAAGGCCTGCTGGAACACCATCGGCACCAGCGCCGGTTCGCGCACGGTGACGGCCCACTTGGTCACCGGCTTGGCGATGGACTCGATATCGACCGCCTGGAAGTCCTCCTTGTACAGGCGGGCGCGCGGCGCCTGGCCGGTAATGCAGAGGATAGGTATGGAATCCGCCTGGGCCGAATACAGGCCGGTGATCATGTCGGTGCCGGCCGGGCCGGAGGTGCCGATGCACACGCCGATGTTGCCGGCCTTGGCGCGGGTGTAGCCCTCGGCCATGTGCGACGCGCCCTCGACGTGACGCGCCAGGATGTGCTTAGCGCTCCCCTGCTTCTTCAACGCCGCATAAAACGGGTTGATCGCGGCGCCCGGAACTCCGAACACCTGATTCACGCCCTCTTTTTCCAAAACGATTGCTGCCGCCTGCGCTGCTGTCATCCGTGCCATGCTTGTCCCCTGATGGTTAAGTACTGAACTTGATGGGATCATCGTAGCGGGAAAGGCGGGCCGTGATAAGAAGACAAACTCTCGCTTTATTCGATACTCAAAATATGGAATAAGTGTGGAATAATCGAGCCATGGACAAATTGACGCAAATCGAGGCCTTCGTCGACGTGGCCGAAAAGGGCAGCCTGGTACGCGCGGCGATGGGCCAGCACATCACGCCGGTGATGCTGGGCCGGCGCATCGACGCGCTGGAGAAGCGCCTGGGGGTGAAGCTGATGCACCGCACCACACGCCACCTGACGCTCACCGAGCAAGGCACGCTGTACCTGGACCATTGCCGCAAATTGCTCGCGGACCTGGGTCATGCGGACCGCATGGTGTCCGAGGGGCGGCACCGCGCCACGGGCCACCTGATCGTCTCGGCGCCGGCAGCCTTCGGCCGCAAGCACGTGGCGCCCCATGCGGCGGGCTTCGTGCGCGCCCATCCCGACGTGCAGATCTCCTTCAACCTGACCGACCGCGTGGTGGACCTGGTGCGGGATGGCTACGACGTCGGCATCCGCATCGGCGGCGTAATCGATCCGAGCTTCGTCGCCGTCAAGCTGGCGAGCAACCGGCGCGTGGTGTGCGGCACGCCGGAGTACTTCGACCGCCACGGCATTCCACGCACGCTGGACGACCTGGCGCAGCACAACTGCCTGGCCTTCAACCTGCAGGGCGGGCAGCAGCGCGGCTGGTACTTCCAGGATCACGGCAAGCAGGTGACGGTACGGGCGGACGGGAACCTGAACTGCAACGACGGCGAACTGCTGCACCGCTGGGCCACCGAGGGCCTGGGTCTGGCGTGGCGTTCATCGTGGGAGATCCAGTCGCAGCTGGCCTCCGGCGAGTTGATCACGGTGCTGGACGATTACGCGCTGCCGCAGTACGACATCGTGGCTGTCTATCCGCAGCAGCGGCACTTGCCGGCCAAGGTGCGCTTCTTCATCGACATGCTGAAGGAGATTTACGCCCGGCCGGACTACTGGCTTACGAACTGACTTCGCCGCCGGCGGCGGGAGCCAGCCTAGCGCACCGAGGCGAGATGCCGCTGACGGCGCATCTCGTCCTGCATCTGCATGGTTTGATAGGCCGCCAGCAGCGTGCCCGCGTCCAGGCTCGCGCTCTTGCGCACCAGGGGATGCGGCAGGTCGGCCCAGGCGCTGCGCGGCAGCGGCGCGAGAGCCGCTGTCACTTCTGCCCTCACGCGTTCCAGGTCGTCGACGGCCCTGGGTGCGGCGCCGCCGCTGTTGATCGCAATGCCCGCCGCGCCGTCATCGCTGACACTCGGCCGGCTGCCTTGCGGACAATCGGCGTCGGTCAACAACACCCGGCCGTCGGCCGAAACGCAGCGATTGACACCGGCGCTGGCGCACACCGCGCCGGCGGCCAAGCCGACACATAACAATAATTGAGACACCCTGAGCGCGGCATTCATGATCAATATTCCTTTATAAAGTAGATTGATCTTCTCGCAATCCCGGCTATCTTTCTGTGCGGGCTCGCACGCATCCGTTGCGTCCTCTTGGATGCGTTGATTTTTAAGCTAAGGTACAATAATCGGCATGAAAGCGATCCTACTTATCCCCGCCCTCACCCTCTCCCTGGTCCACGGCTACGCCGCCGCGGAATCCATCCTTGGCCACGACTGGAACAACTCCGCGGAGTTGGGCGCCATCTCCACCTCAGGCAACACGGTCGGCACTTCGGTCACCGGCAAGCTGGATGCCAAGCAGGAGCTGCCCGACTGGAGCAACGAGTATGTCCTGGCCGGGTACTTCAAGGACGAACAGGTCACCAAAGCCGATGGCGAAAAAGTGCGCGAGCGTTCCGCCCAGCGCTATTCGTTCTCCGCCAAAGCCGCCTACAAGCTGCTGCAGGACCACGACAAATTGTTCGCGCTGGCCACCCACGTCAACGACAAATTCGGCGCGTACACACGCTACTCCACGGTGGGTGTCGGTTACGGCACCGAGACCTACAAGACACCGGATCACAGCATGGACGTGGAAATTGGCCCGGGCTATTTCAATGGCGTCCGTTCGACCGGTGAAATGGAAAGCGGCATGACCGTGCGCGGCGCGGCCAACCTGAAATGGAAGCTGAGCGACACCGCCCTGTTCAGCCAGAACCTGAGCGTCGAACGCGGCACCTCGAACATGCACTCGCTGGCCGAGACGGCGCTGCGCACCAAAATCAACAGCACCATGCAGATGAAGGCCGCATTCAGCGTCCGCAACGACACCAATGTGCCGGAAGATAAAAAGAACACCGACACCCAAACCTCGGTGACGCTGGTCTACTCGTTCTAAAAGCGCTACATGCCCTTGAACCGGTGCTGGAAGCGCTGGCTCACGGGCAGCTTGTCCTGATGGCCGCGCAGGCTTAGCCACAAGGCGCCGTCGGCGTCGCGGCTGACGGCTGCGATGCGCTTCACCGCCACCACATACCCCCGGTGGATCTGCCAGAACCCCGCGTCTTCCAGTTCGGCCGCCAGTTCCTTCAGCGGAGTGCGGATATGGGCCTCGGCCTGCTGCGGCGTCACCACTCGCGTGTATTTGAACTCCGAACAAAAGTAAATCACCTCGCTCAAATCGATGAAGTGGATTGAATTGCCGACAGTCGCCTGCAGCCATGACGGCGCCGCAGGCTTTGGCGACAGCTGCTGCATCAGGCGCGCCAGGTCCGGCGGCGGCGTGCCAAGGCGCGCGCGTACTCGCTCGATGGCCCGCACCAGGCGCACGGGATCGGTGGGTTTGAGCACGTAATCGATCGCGCCTTCGTCGAACGCCGCCAGCGCATGTTCCTGGTAGGCCGTGACGAACACCACGTGCGTACGGGCGCCGAAGGTGCGCGCCACTTCCAGGCCGCTCAGGCCCGGCATGCGGATATCGAGGAAGGCGACGTCCGGTTCCAGCGCCCGTGCCAGGCGCAGCGCCTCGTAGCCATCCGCCGCCTCGGCCACCAGTTCGGCCTCCGGCCACAACGCCGCCAGCGACTGGCGCAGTTCCGCGCGCAGCAAAGGCTCGTCGTCCGCGATCAGTATGCGTGGACGATGTGTCATGCGGCCCCCATTGGTAGTGTGATCACAGCCTCGGTCCAGCCGTCCGCCGCCACTTGCAGGCGAAATGCCGCTACGCTCCCGTGCAGGACCGCCAGCCGCTCACGCAGGTTGCGCAGGCCGACGCCGCTGCCCAGCACCGTCTTGCTGGGCCCTGCGCCGTTGTCACGCACTGTGACCATCAACGCATCGTCCCGACGGCGCACCAGCATGTGCACCGTCACGTTGCCGGGATGTGGCTCAACACCGTGCTGCACGGCGTTCTCCACCAGCGGCATCAGCATCAGCGGCGGCAACTCCACCGCGCCCAACTCGGCCGGGCAGTCGATGTCGAATTGCAGGCGGTCGCCGAAGCGTATGCCCATCAGCGCCAGATAGTGGCCCGCCAGTTCGCACTCCCGCCCAAGGCTGGACATTGGGCTGCGCAGGTCCGGCAGCGCCGTGTGCAGATAGCCGATCAGGTGGTCGAGCATCGCCACCGCCCGCTCGGGATCGTGGCGTGCCAGATAACGCGTATTGGCCAGCGTGTTGTACAAAAAGTGCGGTTCAATCTGCGCCTGCAGGGCCTTCAAGTCGGCGGACAATGCGGCCTGCGTCAGGCGCGCCATCTGCAGCGCGCGCGATTGCTGCTGCGCGATCCATAGCCGGGGTGCCAGCAACAGCAACGCCAGTGCGGCCACTGCAAGCTGCACCTGCAGGTCGTTATGCGTGACTACCCCTGCACGCCCCAGGCCGAAGTGATACAGCGCCCCGGCCAACCAACTGAACATGCCGATGCACAGCAGCAGGGCCGGCCAGAGGAAGCGCCATTCACGCAGCCGTGCGATACGAGGCAATAGCGCCAGCATGCACTCGCCGCTGGCGCCCACCGGCAACAGCATGGCGCCGAACAGCGCGAGCAAGGTGTAGGCTCGCAGCGCCAGGCACACGGCGGCAAAGCCGGCCACCAGCGCCGCGCTGAGCACCTTTTGCGACGTGGTGCTCGCCGCCGCTTCGGTCAACGCGGCGTAGCCGCCGTCAACTGCAGCGTTCATAAGGTCGGCGACTCCGGCAGCTTGTTGCGCTGAAAGGAGTCGACCGGCACGTCCTTGCCCACCACCTCGAACGAAAGCTCGTCTATCCAGACCTGGCCGGTGCCGGCGTTGATCACGCCGAAATTAATGGTGGTCGCCTCCTCCGGCACATCCAGCGTCACGCTGCGGGTCTGCCAATCCGAGGTGCCGGTGATCGGCTTGTCCTGGCTGTTGTAGAAGGCCAGGTTGGCAGGTGTCGGCCCACTGACCCGCATCCACAGGCCCGCCCAGGCACTCACGTCGCGCGACTTCACACGTGCCTGGAATCGCACGCGCTGGCCCAGATAGCGCTGTGCCGACACGGCCTGTGACAGCGTCGTAAAGCTCTTGCCCTCGCCCTGGACGTAGCGCAGGAACTTGGAGCCCTTGCCGCTGGTGGTTTCCACACTGTCTACCCCTGCCTGATAGGACGACGGCGTTCCCCCGCCGACATACCAGGGAGCGGGCAGCTTGCCGGTCGATTCGGCCGCGACCACCCACAGCGAAGTGGCGGCAAGTGCGGTGGCGATTACGTGCATTGGTTTCATATTTTTCCTTAGTCATGTCCATGACGGAATGTCATGGACACACTTTGCCCGACGATGCGGCGGCGCGGGTGGCCATGCGACCGGCGCGGCCCCTGCCGGATAAGCGCGGCCAGTCCGCGATAAGCGCCCGCGATTAATCCGATGCCAAGATTGGGTTTATTATAATGCCCTGGCCGCTGTCCAAAATAGCCGCATTTTGCTATAGTCGGCCCGCGCATCGCTGCGGCGGCGCGCCATCAACCGTTATCCCTTCATTCCCGGACTTCTACATGAACACTCCACGCATTTTCGGCACTCCACTGTCCCCTTCCGCCACCAAAGTCATGCTGCTCGGCTCCGGTGAACTCGGCAAGGAAGTCATCATCGCCTTGCAGCGCCTGGGCGTGGAAGTGATTGCCGTGGACCGTTACCCGAACGCGCCGGGCCATCAGGTCGCACACCGCGCCCACGTCATCAACATGGCCGACGGCGCCGCGCTGGCCGCGCTAATCGAACAGGAGAAGCCGGACCTGATCGTGCCGGAGATCGAAGCCATCGCCACCGATACGCTGGCCGCGCTGGAACAAGCCGGCAAGATCACCTGCATCCCGACCGCGCGCGCGGCCCAGCTGACCATGAACCGCGAAGGCATCCGCTGCCTGGCCGCCGAAACCCTGGGCCTGGCGACGTCGCCATACCGCTTCGCCAGCAGCCTGGCAGAACTTGAAGCTGCCACCGCCGCCATTGGCTTCCCGTGCGTGATCAAGCCAGTCATGTCCTCGTCGGGCAAGGGCCAGTCCAAGATCGACAGCGCCGCCGAAGTCAAGGCCGCATGGGACTACGCCGCCGCCGGCAGCCGCGTGGATGCGGGCCGCGTGATCGTCGAAGGCTTCATCGACTTCGACTACGAAATCACCCTGCTGACGGTGCGCTCCATCGGCACCGACGGCCAGGTCGAAACCCAGTTCTGCGATCCGATCGGCCACGTGCAGGTGCAAGGCGACTACGTCGAATCCTGGCAGCCATGCCGTATGAATCCACTGGCGCTGGCGCGCGCCCGCGACATCGCCGAGAAAGTGACCGGCGACCTGGGTGGCCTGGGCCTGTTCGGCGTGGAGCTGTTCGTCAAGGACGACATGGTCTGGTTCTCCGAAGTGAGCCCACGCCCGCACGACACCGGCATGGTGACCATGGCGACCCAGGTACAAAGCGAATTCGAACTGCACGCCAAGGCCATCCTCGGTTTGCCGGTCAACGTTGCGCTGAAAGCGCCGGGTGCATCGGCCGTCATCTACGGCCAGCATGAAGCGGCCGGCATCGCCTTCGAAGGCGTGGCCGAAGCGCTGCGCGTGCCGGGCACCGACATCCGCCTGTTCGGCAAGCCTGAATCGTTCGCACGCCGCCGCATGGGCGTGGCGCTGGCCACCGCCGACGACGTTGAAACCGCCCGCGCCCGCGCCAAGGAAGCGGCGGCCAAGGTCAAGCCGGTTTTGGGTAAGTAAAATCCTGCGCCGCCTGCTCTTCGCGATAACGGCGCTGGCGGCGTCGCTGCCGGCGCTCGCGCAGGCGGAGCCGGAAAGCGGAGAGCATACGCTGGTCCTGGCGGTCAACAAGATGCTGCCCTGGATCACCGAGGAGGATGGCGTCTACGGCGGCGCCTACACCGAAATCGCCCGCGAGCTGGCACGGCGCGCCGGGCTGGCCCTGCAGATCAAACCGTGTCCGCTCAAGCGCTGTCATTTCATGCTGGAGCAAGGCACGGCCGACATCATGATCGGCCTGCGCGAGACGCCGCGCCGCGATATCTACCTGTACTTCCTGCAAACGCCATATCGCGAGCGCAGCGCGGACCGCGTGTTCTACGTGCGCAAGGACGGCAACGTCACCATCAACGACTATGCGGACATCGCGCCGCTACGCATTGGAACCAAATGGGGCGCGGAATATCTGCGGCGCTTCGACCGCGATTGGTCGGTGCAGAGAGAGCCAGCCAAGGACATGGAGGCCAACTTTCGCAAGCTGGCGCTGGGCCGCATCGACGCGGTGCTGATCCCCGAGGACCAGGGCGATGCGCTGGTGTCGGCGCTGCACCTGGACGGGCAACTGGAGAAAGCGGCCTTCCGCATGCCCTCGGACGGCCAACCGCGTTCGATAGCGGTATCGCGTGCATCCGTCTCGCCGGAGCGCCTGGCGGTACTCGAAACCGCCATGCACGATATGCAGAAGGCCGGCACCCTTGCGGCGATCTACAAGCGCTATTACTACGACGCCTATCACATCCCGCAGGGTACTGGCCTGGTCAAATAAGATCAGCTATTGAAGCCCTTGCCCTCTTCCGCCAATTTAACCAGCAGTGGGGCGGGTTTCCACGCGCTGCCCTGGTGCCCCTTGGCGTACTTGTTGATCGCCGCCAGCACGTTCGGCAAGCCCACCGTGTCGGCGTAGAACATCGGGCCGCCGCGGAACAGCGGGAAGCCGTAACCGGTCAGGTAGACCATGTCGATGTCCGAGGCGCGCAGCGCGATGCCCTCTTCCAGGATATGGGCGGCCTCGTTGACCATCGAGTACACCAACCGTTCGACGATTTCCTGGTCGCTGATCTTGCGGCGCGCGACGCCGATGTCGGCCGAGTGCTGCACGATCATCGCGTTGACCTGTTCGTTCGGATAGGCCTTGCGGTCGCCGGCCTTGTAGTCGTACCAGCCGGCGCCGGTCTTCTGGCCGTAGCGGCCCATCTCGCACAACAGGTCGGCGGTCTTGGAGTAGCTGATCTCCGGCTTCTCCACATAGCGGCGCTTGCGGATGGCCCAGCCGATGTCGTTGCCGGCCAGGTCGCCCATGCGGAACGGTCCCATGGCGAAGCCGAACTTCTCGACCGCCTTGTCGACCTGCTCCGGCAGCGCGCCCTCCTCCAGCAGGAAGCCGGCCTGGCGGCTGTACTGTTCGATCATGCGGTTGCCGATGAAGCCATCGCACACGCCGGACACCACGCCGGTCTTCTTGAGCTTTTTCGACAGCGCCAGCGCGGTGGCCAGAACGTCCTTGCCGGTCTGCGCGCCGCGCACGATCTCCAGCAGCTTCATCACGTTGGCGGGGCTGAAGAAGTGGGTGCCGATCACGTCCTGCGGACGCTTGGTGAAGCCGGCGATCTGGTTCAGGTCCAGGGTCGACGTGTTGGAGGCCAGGATGGCGCCCGGCTTCATCACCTCATCCAGTTTGCGGAACACGGTTTCCTTCACGCCCATGTCCTCGAACACGGCTTCGATCACGATGTCGGCCTGGCCGATGTCTTCATATGCCAGCGTGCCGCTGACCAGGGCCATGCGCTGGTCGAACTTCTCCTGCGTCAGCTTGCCCTTCTTCATGGTGTTCTCATAGTTCTTGCGGATCGTGGCCAGGCCCTTGTCCAGCGCTTCCTGTTTGGTCTCCAGCATGACGACCGGGATGCCCGCGTTGAGGAAGTTCATGGCGATGCCGCCGCCCATGGTGCCGGCGCCGATCACGGCGGCCTGCTTGATGGCGCGCACCGGCGTATCGGCCGGCACGTCCGGCACCTTGCTGGCGACGCGCTCGGCGAAGAAGGCGTGGCGCAGCGCTTTCGATTCGGTGGTCTGGATCAGGTGCAGGAAGCGTTCGCGCTCGAACTTCATGCCGTCCTCGAACTTCATCGTGACCGAGGCGGCCACGGTTTCCACGCACTCCAGCGGCGCCGGGAACGGGCCGGACATGGCCTTGACCGTGTTGCGCGAGAATTGCAGGAAGGCTTCGTGGTTCGGGTAGTCGACTTTGCGGTCGCGCACTTTCGGCAGCGGGCGCACGTCGGCGATGGTCTCGGCGAAGGCCACGGCCGAGCCGACCAGGTCGGCGTCGGCGGTGAACACGGCATCGAACAGCGCGGTGTTGGCCAGCTTGTCGGAAGCGACCGGCGTGCCGGAGACGATCATGTTCAGCGCCATTTCCAGGCCCAGCACACGCGGCAGGCGCTGCGTGCCGCCGGCGCCCGGCAGCAGGCCCAGCTTGACTTCCGGCAGCGCGATCTGCGCGCCCGGCATCGCCACGCGGTAGTGGCAGCCGAGCGAAAGCTCCAGGCCGCCGCCCATGCAGACGGTGTGGATGGCGGCCACCACCGGCTTGGTCGAGCTTTCGGCGGTGGCGATCAGCGTGTGCAGGCTGGGCTCGGCCAAGGCCT
Source organism: Duganella sp. BJB1802 (assembly GCF_013369445.1). Lineage (NCBI taxonomy): Bacteria > Pseudomonadati > Pseudomonadota > Betaproteobacteria > Burkholderiales > Oxalobacteraceae > Duganella > Duganella sp. BJB1802. The sequence continues at coordinate 128,290 of NZ_JABWEF010000011.1, forward strand.
TGGGCGAATTGAATTCCTTGATGTCGGCGCCGCCGGAGAAGGCCTTGCCGGCGCCGGTGATCACGATGGCCTTGACGGTGTCGTCCGCCAGCGCCTGCTGGATGCCCTTGACCGCCGCCGTGCGGGTGGCCAGGCCCAGGCCGTTGACCGGCGGGTGGTTCAGCGTGATGACGGCAACCGTGCCGTGGACTTGATATTCAGCAGTCATGTCTCTTCCTTATATTTTGGTGGGAACCTCAGCCCAGCCACTATACCGCATAAAAGAACGGTCGTATTATTATTTTTGCGGACCCTGCCGGCATGGTACAGGATGGGGTGGCAGCCGGCGCGCCGCTGCGTTACAGTAGCGGCAAACCGGCAGCCGCCGGACTTGCCAACCTTGAGGTCCACCATGTCTATTTCCCGCCGTTCCATCGCCCTGCTGCTTCCCCTGTCCCTGGCGGCTGCCAGCGCCTATGCGCTGTCGCTGGCCGACTTGAGCAACCAGGACGCCTCGGGCGGACTGAAGGCGGCGCTGGAAAAAGGCTCGACGCTGGCGGTCTCCAAGCTGGGCGCGGAGAACGGCTTCCTCAACAACGAGAAGGTCCGCATCCCGCTGCCGAAGATCCTGGAGCAGGCGCGTCCGCTGTTGAAGATGACCGGCAAGAGCCAGCAACTCGACGACCTGGTGGTGCAGATGAACCACGCGGCCGAGGCCGCCGTACCGATGGCCAAGCCGCTGCTGCTGGACGCCGTCAAGTCCATGACCATCACCGACGCCAAGAACATCCTGACCGGCGGCGAGACCTCGGTGACCGACTTCTTCCGCGACAAGACCTCGCCGAAACTGGCGGTGCAGTTCCTGCCGATCGTGAAAAAGGTCACCGACCGCTCCGACCTGGCCAACAAGTACAACACCGCGATGGCGATGGCGCCCAAGCTGGGCGTGCTGGCCAAGGAGCAGACCACTGTGGAAGGCTATGTCACGCAGCGCGCGCTGGACGGCCTGTACACGATGATCGGCGAAGAGGAAAAAGCCATCCGCGCCGATCCGCTCGGCGCCGGCAGCAAGCTGATCGGCAAAGTGTTCGGCGCCCTCAAGTAACAACGCCCTCCTTCCCCAGCCCGGTTCGCCGGGCTTTTTCCGTCTTGAAGTCCTGCCTGCCATCGTTTAATATAGATAGATAGCCTACCTATATTAAATGCCATGATCAAAGAAACTCCCGTTACTAAGGACGCCATCGCGCTGGCGGACGACCTGCGCGCGGCGCTGCTACACGTGTTCCGCCGCATCCGCCATGAAGGCGACAACGATCCGTCCGGCCTGTCCTTGCAGCACAGGCTGCTGTTGTCGACCATCGACCAGACACCCGGCATCGGCGTGGCCGAGCTGGCGCGCCTGGAAAAGCTGCGCGGCCCGACCATGAGCGCCCACATCAAGACGCTGGAAAATGCCGGTCTGGTGCGGCGCGATACGCCCAATCCCGAAGACCGCCGGCGCGTCGGCCTGCTACTGACCAAGCAGGGCGAGGCGTTGATGGCGGACCTCCGCAGCCGCCGCCGCGACTGGCTGGCCCGCAGGCTGGCGCAACTGCAACCCGAAGGGGCGCAGGCTTTGCGCACGGCCATCCAATACCTGAACGAGATCGGCGAATGACCACGCACACAGACACCGCGCCGATCACGGCCAGGGAAATCCACGCCATCTACATGGGCCTGGTCATCATGATCAGCCTGTCCGCGCTCGACCAGAGCATTGTCGCCACCGCGCTGCCGCGCATCGTCACCGACCTGGGCGGGATCGCCCACCTGTCGTGGGTGGTGACGGCGTATGTGCTGGCTTCGACCGCCATGATGCCGCTGTACGGCAAGCTGAGCGATCAATACGGCCGCAAGCCGCTGCTGTACACGGCAATCATCACCTTCCTCGCCGGATCTGCCCTGTGCGGGCTGGCGCAGAACATGACCGAGCTGATCGCCTTCCGCGCGATCCAGGGCCTGGGCGCGGGCGGCTTTTTGCCGCTGGCGCAGATCGTCATCGGCGACCTGGTGCCGCCGGCCGAGCGCGGCAAGCGGCAAAGCAGCATCGCCGCCGTGTACGCGGCGGCCAGCGTGCTGGGGCCGGTGCTGGGCGGCCTGCTGACGGACTGGCTGTCGTGGCACTGGATCTTTTACGTCAACCTGCCGGTTGGGGCGGCGGCGCTGTATGTGATCTCGAAATCCCTGCACCACACCAGCCCGCACCACGCGCACAAGATCGACTATCTCGGCTCGGTGCTGCTGACCGGAGCGGTGACCGCCGCGCTGCTGGTGCTGGCCCTGGGCGGCACGCAATGGCCGTGGAGTTCCGGCGAAGTGAAATATCTGAGCCTGCTGGCGGCGACGCTGACGGCGGCCCTGCTGTGGCACGTGCGCCGGGTGCCGGAGCCGGTGCTGCCGCCGGACCTGTTCCACAACCGCGTGTTCAACGTGGCCAGCGCGGTGCTGGCGCTGACCTTCGTCGGCATGATGGGTTCGAGCGTGTTCTTCCCGCTGCTGTTCCAGATGGTGATGGGCGTCAGCCCGGCCCACTCGGGCCTGCTGACGATGCCGATGATGATCGGCCTGGTGATCGCGTCGACCCAGAACGGCCGCGTGCTGGCTAAATTCCACGGCCGCTACAAGCCGGCGCAGACCATGGGCCTGGGCCTGGCGACGCTGTCGTTCGCCGTGCTGGCCTGGGGCATCGCCAGCTCGGCCGGCTACCTGGTGCTGGAGCCGGCCATCTTCACGCTGGGCGCCGGCCTCGGCCTGGTGATGCCGAACATGACGATGGCGGTGCAGAACGCCCTGCCCGCCAACCGGCGCGGCGTCGGCACGGCGATGATGACCTTCTTCCGCTCGCTGGGCGGCCTGATCGGCGTGACCGGTTCCGGCGCCATCCTGGCGCAGCGTCTGCACGGGCAAACGGCCACGGCCGACCTGTACCGCCACGCCATCGGCAACATCTTCGCCACCGGTACCGTGCTGGTCGGCCTGGGCCTGCTGATGCTGGTGTTCCTGCCGGAGCTGCCGATGGTGCAGCATGCCCCGGTCAGGAAATAGCGGCGCCTCAGATGGTGGGCAGGCGGTAGTCGCGGTACTGTTCGCGCAGCTTGTTCTTCTGGATCTTGCCGGTGCCGCCGACCGGTAGCGCGTCGGCGAACACCACATCGTCGGGCAACCACCATTTTGCGACCTTGCCGTCGAAGTGGGCCAGCAGCTCTTCGCGCTTGAGCTCCTGGCCCGGCCGCAGCACGACGACCAGCAGCGGCCGCTCGTCCCACTTCGGATGCGCCACGCCGATGCAGGCGGCCTGCATCACCGCCGGGTGCGACATGGCGACGTTCTCCAGGTCGATGGTGCCTATCCATTCGCCGCCGGACTTGATGACGTCCTTGCTGCGGTCGGTGATCTGCATGAAGCCGTCGGCGTCGATGGTGGCCACGTCGCCGGTCGGGAACCAGCCGTCCTCCAGCACGTCGCCGCCCTCGTCCTTGAAATAGCGCGAGATGATCCACGGGCCCTTGACCATCAGGTGTCCATAGCTGACGCCGTCCCACGGCAGCTCCTTGCCGTCGTCGTCGATGATCTTCATGTCGACGCCGTAGATGCCGTGGCCCTGCTTTTGCAGGATCTTGCGCTGCTCTTCCTTGCTCAGCTCCAGATGCTTGGTCAGCAATCCGCCGGCCGTGCCCAGCGGCGACATTTCCGTCATGCCCCAGGCGTGCACGACCTCCACGCCGAATTCGTCGATGAGCGTGTTCATCATCGCCGGCGGGCAGGCCGAGCCGCCGATCACGGTGCGGCGGAAGGTCGAAAACTTGAGCTTGTTCTGCACCGCGTAGTTGATCAGGCCCAGCCACACGGTCGGCACGCCGGCCGAGAACGTCACTTTTTCCTGCTCCATCAATTCGTAGACCGACTTGCCATCCAGCGCCGCACCGGGGAACACCATCTTGGCGCCGGACAGCGGCACCGAGTACGGCAGCCCCCAGGCATTGACGTGGAACATGGGCACCACCGGCATCACTGTGTCGCGAGAAGACACGTTGAGCACATTGGGCAGGGCCGAGGCGTAGGCGTGCAGCACGGTCGAGCGGTGCGAGTACAGCGCGCCCTTGGGATTGCCCGTGGTGCCGGAGGTGTAGCACAAGGTGCATGCGGAATTCTCGTCGAACAGCGGCCACTCGAACTCGGCGGAATGGGAGTTGATCAAGTCCTCGTAGCACCGCAGGTTCGGGATCTTGGTCTCGGCCGGCATGCGATCGGCCGCGCCGAGCAGGATGAAGCCCTTGATGGTCTTGCATAACGGCGCGAACGCTTCCACCAGCGGCAGGAAGCAGAAATCGAACATCAGGTACTGGTCTTCGGCGTGGTTGCAGATGTAGGCCAGTTGCTCGGGATGCAGGCGCGGGTTCATGGTGTGCAGCACGGCGCCCGAGCCGGACACGGCGTAGTAGGCTTCCAGGTGGCGGTAGCCGTTCCAGGCCAGCGTGGCCACGCGCTCGCCCATGCCCACGCCAAGGCCATGCAAGGCGTTGGCCAGGCGCTTGACGCGCAGCTGGCAATCGCGGAAGGTGTAGCGGTGCAAGTCCCCCTCAACGCGGCGAGACACGATCTCGCTGTTGGCGTAGTGTCGGGCGGCGAAGTCCAAAATGCTGGAAACGAGCAAGGGCTGGTTCATCATCTGGCCCATCAGCGGACTCTGGGGATACATGTATGTGGACTCCTGGGAAAGTTTGGTATGGGATGAACGAGTTTGTAGCGCCCACGCGACGACCGTCAACGCATTTCGATGCTGCAGCGCAGCACCTGCGCACTGGGGTAAAATCGGGACTCACTACGAACCGGGAACTGCCATTACTGCCTCCAAACTGCCCTTAGACAATTCCTTCGCGTCCCTGCCGCCCGCTTTCTACACCCGCCTGATGCCGACGCCGTTGCCGGCGCCGTACCTGGTCGCCGTCAGCGCGCCGGCTGCGGCGCTGATCGGATTGACGCCCGCGCAAGTGGCCGACAGCCTCGACGTCCTGGCCGGCAATGCCGCGCCTGAGCGTGCCCAGCCGTTGGCGGCCGTGTATTCCGGCCACCAGTTCGGCGTCTGGGCCGGCCAGCTGGGCGACGGCCGCGCCATGCTGTTCGGCGACGTCGCCACCGCCGACGGACCGATGGAATTGCAATGGAAAGGCGCCGGTCTGACGCCCTACTCGCGCATGGGCGACGGCCGCGCCGTGTTGCGTTCGTCGATACGCGAGTTCCTATGCTCGGAAGCCATGCACGGGCTTGGCATCCCTACCTCGCGCGCGCTGTCGGTGGCGGGCTCGGATCAAGGCGTGATGCGGGAGACCGTGGAAACCTCGGCCGTGGTGGTGCGCCTGGCGCCCAGCTTTGTGCGCTTCGGCTCCTTCGAACACTGGTTCTACCGCAACAAGAACGACGAGCTGAAAATCCTGGCGGACTACGTCATCGACCGGTTTTACCCGGAGTTGCGCGCGGAAGCCAATCCATACCAGGCGTTCCTGGCCGAAGTCACGCGCCGCACGGCGCACATGATCGCCCACTGGCAGGCGGTCGGCTTCATGCATGGCGTGATGAATACCGACAATATGTCCATCCTCGGGCTGACCTTGGATTACGGCCCGTTCGGCTTCATGGAAGCTTTCGACTCCGACCACATCTGCAACCATACCGACCAGCAGGGCCGCTATTCGTATGCAAATCAGCCACAGGTTGGCCATTGGAATTGCTACGCGCTGGGCCAGGCCCTGCTGCCCCTGATCGGCGAGGTGGATGCGACGCAGGCCGCGCTGGATGTCTACCAGCCCGCGTTCGCAGCGAAGATGGATGAGCTGCTGCACGCCAAGCTGGGCCTGGCCTTGCTGGCTGAGCACGCCGATGCCGACCGTGCGCTATTCGACGCCATGTTTGCGCTAATGCAGGCCAACAGCGTCGATTTCACCCTCTTCTTCCGCCGTCTGGGCGGCCTGAAAGCGGCCGGCGCCAGCGGCGACGAACCGTTGCGCGACCTGTTCATCGACCGCCCGGCCTTCGACGCCTGGGCCATGCAGTACCGCGCCCGCCTGCAGGCCGAGGCCAGCGACGACGCCGCGCGCCAGCTTGCGATGAACAAGGTCAACCCCAAATACGTGCTGCGTAATTATTTAGCTCAGGTTGCTATTGAAAAGTCTCAGAATAAGGACTTTACTGAAGTGGAGCGTCTGCTGTCAGTTTTGCAGCGCCCATACGACGAACAGCCTGAGCACGATCAATATGCCGCCTTGCCGCCGGACTGGGCAAGCCATCTCGAAGTAAGCTGTTCTTCTTAAGCGAGCAATAAGCCATGACCAATAAAGTAACGAAATCCGACGCCGAATGGCGCGCCATGTTGGACCCGATGGAGTATCAAGTCACGCGCCACGCCGCCACCGAACGCGCTTTTACCGGCAAGTTCTGGGATCACCACGAACACGGCATCTACACCTGCGTGTGCTGCGATACACCCTTGTTCCGCTCCGACGCCAAATTCGATTCCGGCTGCGGCTGGCCGAGCTATTTCGAAGCGCTCGATCCCGCCAATGTCATTGAAAAAACCGACCGCACCCATGGTATGCTGCGCACCGAAATCATCTGCGCGGTATGCGATGCCCATCTGGGCCACGTGTTCCCGGACGGTCCACCCCCAACAGGGTTGCGCTATTGCATTAATTCGGCCTCCTTGCGCTTCGATCCACAATAACATTTAAAACGACATGAAATTTCTGTTCGACCTGATCCCGCTGCTGCTGTTCTTCGCCGCCTACAAGCTGTCGGGCTGGAATGCCGAGGCGGCCCAGCACTTCATCAACACCTACCTGAGCGGCATGATTTCCGGCGGCTCGGTGAAGCCGGACGAGTCTCCGATCGTGATCGCGACGCTGGTCGGCATCCTGGCGACGATGGCGCAGATCGGGTATATCAAGGCGCGCGGGCGCAAGGTCGACTTCGTGCTGTGGTTCTCGCTGGCCATGTTTGTATTCTTCGGCGGCCTGACCATTTACTTGCACGACGAGGATTTCATCAAATGGAAATTGAGCATCGTCTATTGGTTCTTTGCATCCGGCCTGCTGGTGAGCGAGTTGGTCTTTAAAAAGAACTTGATGCGCAAATCGATGGAAGAGATCATCCAATTGCCCGACCTGATCTGGGGCCGCCTGAACCTGGCATGGATCTGCTTCTTTGTCGCGATGGGCTTCCTGAACTGGTATGTCGCCTTCGTTTTGTTTAAAGGCGACACCAGTTCCTGGGTCAGCTTCAAGGCGTTTGGTTCGACCGCGATCATGTTTGTGTTTATCGTCGGTCAAACCATTTACCTGTCCCGCCACATCAAGGATGAAGCATGAGCGATACACGCATAGACCGCATGCGCAGCCGCTTCCAGGCCGCCCTGGCGCCGCTGGAACTGACGCTAGAAGACGATTCCGCATTGCACGCCGGCCATGCCGGCGCCGCCTCGGGTGGGGGTCATTACAACGTTAGAATTGTTTCGTTACAATTCGAGGGGCTCAAACTCGTCACAAGACATCGACTCGTGTATGATTCCGTGCACGATATGATGCATAAAGAAATTCATGCATTGGCCATTACCGCATTGGCTCCGTCCGAAGTATGATGTAGCGCTTGGTCTGGGAACGGTCGCTATCGGTTTCAAAATAATTGAACACAAAGACAGATAGCTGATCCAACTCCTGCCCAGGCAATTTCGCTAAAACTTTCCCCTTACAGGAATTAATAATGACTTTCAAGCCAGCCAGTTTGCTGATTGCACTTCTCGCCGTTGCCGCAGTACCTGCTTTCGCACAAAATGTTGCCGTAGTTAATGGCAAAGCCATCCCAACCTCGCGCGTGGAGGCGGTTGTCAAGCAGGTCGTAGCCCAAGGCCAGCAGCCTGATTCGCCACAACTGCGCGAACTGATCAAGAAGGACCTGATCGGCCGTGAAGTGATGATGCAGGAAGCGGAAAAGCAAGGTTTCGGCAAAGATGCAGCGGTCAAAACGCAAATCGAAAACGCCCGCCAAGCCATCATCATCAACGCGCTGGTCGGCGACTATATCAAGAAGAATCCGGTTTCGGACGCCGACATCAAGGCTGAATACGACCGCTTCGTGGCCCAGAACGGCGACAAGGAATACCACGTACGCCACATCATGATGGCCACCGAAGCCGAAGCCAACGACGTGATCGCCAAGATCAAGGGCGGCGCCAAGTTCGAAGAGCTGGCCAAGGCGTCGAAAGACACCGGTTCGGCAGCCAACGGCGGCGATCTGGACTGGGCAGTGCCTTCGTCCTTCCCACCAGCGTTCTCGGCAGCGTTCGTCGGCCTGCAAAAAGGCCAGGTCACCGAGAAGCCAGTGCAAACCCCGAACGGCTTCCACGTGATCAAGGTGGACGACATCCGCCCAGCCAAGCTGCCTACCCTGGAAGAAGTGAAGCCGCAAGTTGCGGAAGCACTGGCTCAGAAGAAATTGCAAGCCTACCAAGAAGAACTGGTCAAGAAAGCAAAAGTGCAGTAATGTTATAGATGAAGGCGGCGCCCTGCGGGGCGCCGTTTTTGATTTTGCGTTGATACAATGCACCGCCCGAGTGCGATTTCTAGTTTTTTTATAGGATTTAATAATGATGTTGAAGCCAGCCCGCCTGTTGTTAGCACTGATCGCTGTCGTAGCAGCACCGGTATTCGCGCAAAACGTCGCGACCGTCAATGGCAAGGCTATTCCTGCCGCCAAAGTGGATCAAATGGTCAAGCAAGTGGTCGCCCAAGGCCAACAGCCTGACAGCCCGCAGCTGCGTGAAATGGTCAAGAAAGAACTGATCGGCCGTGAAGTCATGATCCAGGAAGCGGACAAACAAGGTTTCGGCACCAAGCCGGAAGTCAAGGCGGCAATCGAAAACGCACGTCAGAGCATCATCATCAACGCGATGCTGGCCGACTACGTTAAAAAGAATCCGGTAAAAGATACCGAAATCAAAGCCGAGTACGACAAGTACAAGGCCGCCATGGGCGAAAAAGAATACCACTCGCGTCACATTTTGGTCGCCACCGAGCAGGAAGCAAAAGACATCATCGCCAAGCTGAAAGCCGGCGGCAAGTTCGAGGAACTGGCCAAGGTGTCGAAAGACGGCTCCGCCAACAACGGCGGCGACCTGGGCTGGATGACTCCAGGCAAACTGGTCAAGCCTTTCGCCGACGCGATGGTTGCCCTGAAAAATGGCGAGATCACCCAGACCCCGGTGAAGACCGAGTTCGGTTACCACGTCATCAAGCTGGAAGAATCCCGCGCCACCAAGCTGCCTTCGCTGGAAGAAGTCAAAGGCCAGGTCGCCGAAGCCCTGCAACAGCGTAAGATCGCCGCCTTCCGCGACGAACTGACCAAGAAAGCCAAGATCCAGTAATCCTGTTCTTTGCTGTCTAAAAAGGCGCCCTTCGAGGCGCCTTTTTCGTTTTTTGCGGCTGGTATGCGTAGTTTTCGCCTGCGCCCTCGGAGTGGCATTGATCGGCATGCAGAATGCCAAGAAGCAATTCTCGCAGTTCCTGGAGCACGATCAGGCGCTCCCGTCGGCCTCCACAAATATGTACGCCCAAGGCCTGCAAATAGGCCAGGCGCTGCGCAACGTCGTCATCGCAAGCAGACCCGCCAGGAGGTGGTGGACTTCACCCACAAGATGTTGATCTTCAGCCTGGCGCTGGGCGTGGTGGCCTGCCTTGCCGGCGCCGGCATCGCTTTCTGGGTGTGGATTTATCCACCCGCACCGAGCAACAAGCCAGTTCGCTGGAAGAAACTGCTTCGTCGATGGAGGAATTAACATCGACGGTTAAACAAAATGCCGCCAATGCCAACCAGGCGAATGGATTGGCTGCAAAAGCCTCGGAGGTGGTAATGAAAGGCGGTGCGGTGGTTTCTGAAGTCGTCAATACCATGACTTCAATTAACGCCTCCTCCCGCAAGATCGTCGATATTATCTCGGTTATTGACGGCATTGCCTTCCAAACTAATATGCTGGCATTAAATGCGGCGGTTGAAGCGGCGCGTGCAGGTGAACAAGGACGTGGATTTGCCGTGGTGGCCTCGGAAGTCCGCGATCTTGCGCAACGCTCCGCGGCGGCGGCCAAGGAGATTAAGGAATTAATTACCGATTCAGTCGCCAATGTGGATGCGGGCAGCAAGCTGGTCGAGGAAGCCGGCATTACCATGACCGAGATAGTCGGCAGCGTAAAACATGTCGCCGATATTATGCGCGAAATAGGCATGGCGACACAGGAACAGACTTCGGGTATCGAACAGGTGAATCAGGCGATTACCCAGATGGATCAAGTGACACAGCAAAATGCCGCCCTCGTGGAAGAAGCGACCGCCAGCGCCGAGACGATGCAAAACCAGGCTTCCAATCTGGCGCAGATCGTCATCATATTCCGGCTCGGGCAGCAACCTCGTTAAAACGCGCCGATACCGCTCTTTCAAGGCACTCCGTCGAGTGCCTTTCTTTTTGCCCTGTGCAGGCTAGAAACTGGCTAATTCATGCCAATTTTCAGCTTATTCTCCGGGCTGGAGCCGGAATCCTCTATACTCTTACCCATGAATCCCCAATTCCACGCCGACCTCGACACCGCCCTCGCCTCCGCCGCCACGCCCGGACGCGCGCCCGCCATGCGAGCTTATATGCGCGATCAATTCGATTTCCTGGGCGTCGGCACACCGCAACGCAGGATGGCCGCCAAGCCTTTGCTGAAGCAATTAAAGGGAAGCGGAGCGGATAATATCCTCCTCTACGCCAGCGAATTATGGGAACGTCCGCAAAGAGAATATCAATACGTGGCCATCGACTTGCTCGCCATGCACAGCAAGGAATTGGATCTTGCACAGATTCCCGAGTTGCTCGAATTGGCGCAGAATAAATCGTGGTGGGATACGGTCGATGCGCTGGCTTCGGTCATTGGCGATGTTTTACGCTTTGGTCATGACGGCATGGATCAGGCTATATCCGACCAAAATATGTGGGTGCGCCGAGTGGCGTTATTGCACCAACTGGGCTGGCGCGACAAGGTCGATACCAATCGGCTTTTTAATTATTCGTTAGCGCTGGCACATGAAAAAGAGTTCTTCATACAAAAAGCGATAGGTTGGGCACTGCGCGATTATGCGCGCCACGACCCGGAAGCCATTCGTTTATTCACACTAAAAGAAAAGCAACGGCTGTCGGCGCTCAGCTACCGCGAGGCCAATAAACATCTTGCCTTAGAATAAAAAAAGCCGGATTGCTCCGGCTTCTGATTAAGTACTTAAACTGCCCTGCGTCGACGCGCATAGGCGCCGAGAATGCCAACGCCTAATAACAGCATTCCGTAGGTTTTCGGTTCCGGCACCGCCGTTATCACCCAACTCGGATTGATGCTGCGGTCGGACAGGCCTATGCCACCAGGCGCATGGTTATCGTCATCATAATACAACACACCATTCAAACTATAAGGCTCCGACATCGGCTTGATGGTGTAACTGTATAGGCTGGCGTCGACCAACGGTCCATGACCATACAGCCAAAAATCATTGGATTTTCCGCTGAACGACAGCACAGCCTCGCCCAGATCTCCATACATCGGCATCAGTTGATCAATGGAATTGACGGCCAGGCCGGCTATTTTCAAACTGCTGAACTGCAGCTTGCGTATCACGTCACCGTCACCTTGGCCGGTAAAGTCAGCCTCGATGTTCCATGGAGTTCCACCGTAGAGCGAAGTGGAGGTGTATGAAAGATGGTATTGCTGATTCGCCGCACTGGCGGTGACGCTGAGCAACGCAGCAATCAATACCGTGGATGTCCGAAGAATTTTCACTGTACCTCCCTGAAATATTATCTAAAAATATTTTATATTAGATAATTATTTTAGAGAAGGGAAATCTTCCCGCCCGGCGAAAAAAAACCCGGAATCGGCGAGCGATTCCGGGATCTGTCCTGCGCCGTTACAGTTTAACTGACAAACTTGCGGGCGTTGCGGAACATACGCATCCAAGGAGAATCCTCGCCCCACGCCTCAGGGTGCCACGACTGCTGCACCGAGCGGAATACGCGCTCGGCGTGCGGCATCATCACGGTGAAGCGGCCGTCGGCCGTGGTCACCGAGGTCAGGCCTTGTGGCGAGCCGTTAGGATTGTACGGATAGGCTTCGGTAGCGGCACCGCGGTTGTCGACGAAGCGCATCGCTGCCACGGCTTCATTGATATTGCCGGTCTGCGTGAAGTCCGCATAACCTTCGCCGTGGGCGATGGCGATGGCGGTCTGCGTGCCGGCCATGCCGTTGAAGAAGATCGACGGCGAATCCAGCACTTCCACCATCGCGAAGCGCGCCTCGAATTTCTCCGATTTGTTGGTGGTGAACTTGGGCCACGCATGCGCGCCTGGGATGATGGACTTCAGGTTGCTCATCATCTGGCAGCCGTTGCAGACACCCAGGCCGAAGCTGTCGCTGCGCGCGAAGAAGCGGGCGAACTGCTCGGCCAGCGCGGCGTTGAACAGGATGGTCTTGGCCCATCCTTCGCCGGCACCCAGCACGTCGCCGTACGAGAAGCCGCCGACGGCGATGATGCCCTGGAAGTCATCCAGCTTGACGCGGCCCGCAATCAGGTCGCTCATGTGAACATCGACGGCGTTGAAGCCCGCCTGGTACATCACATAGGCGGTCTCGATGTGCGAGTTGACGCCCTGCTCGCGCAGGATCGCGACACGCGGGCGCACGCCGGTCGCCAGGAACGGCGCGGCGACGTTCTCGGTCAGATCGAAGGTGATCTTCGGCGTGATGCCAGGATCGGTTTCGTCCAGGATGCGGTCATATTCGGCATCGGCGCAGGCTGGATTGTCGCGCAGGCGGGCGATGCGCCAGCTGGTTTCGCTCCACAGGCGATGCAGTTCCGAACGCGGCTTGCTGTAGATGGTCTTGGCGTCGCGGGTGAACTCGATCACGCCACGGTCGTTCGGCTTGCCGATGATATGGCTGCAGGCGCCCAGGTTGAAGGTGCGCAGCACGTCCATCACCAGCGACTTCTCTTCGGCGCGCACCTGGATCACCGCGCCCAGCTCCTCGGAGAACAGCGCGCGCAGGGTTTGCTCGTTGCGGCGTTCGGCGATCTGGCCAGCCCAGTTCTTCGCGTCGCCCTGGTCGGCGCCGTGGCCCTCTTCCAACGTCAGGATGTCGAGGTTGATCGACAGGCCCGCGCGGCCGGCGAAAGCCATCTCGGTCAGCGTGCCATACAGGCCGCCGTCGGAACGGTCGTGGTAAGCCAGCAGCTTGCCATCGTTGTTCAGTTGCTGGATCGCGGTGAAGAAGGCCTTCAGGTCTTCAGGGCTGTCCACGTCCGGCGTCTGGTTGCCCAGCTGGCCCATGACCATCGACAGCGCCGATGCGCCCAGGCGGTTCTTGCCGCGACCCAGATCGATCAGGATGATGGCGGTGTCGCCGGCATCGGTCTTGATCTGAGGCGTCAGCGACTTGCGCACGTCGTGCACCGGCGCGAAGGCCGAGACGATCAGCGATACGGGCGATGTGACAGCCTTGGCGTCGCCCTCGTCCTTCCAGGTGGTCCGCATCGACAGCGAATCCTTGCCGACCGGGATACTGATGCCCAATGCCGGGCACAGTTCCATGCCGACCGCCTTGACGGTGTCGAACAGCGCCGCATCCTGGCCAGGCTGGCCGCAGGCGGCCATCCAGTTGGCGGACAGTTTGATGTCGGAGATATCCTTGATCGGCGCGGCGGCGATGTTGGTGATCGCCTCGGCAACCGCCATGCGGCCCGACGCGGCGGCGTTGATGACGGCCAGCGGCGTACGCTCGCCCATCGCCATCGCTTCGCCCAGGTAGCCTTCGAAGCTCATCGCGGTGACGGCGCAATCGGCCACCGGCACCTGCCATGGACCAACCATCTGGTCGCGCACGGACATGCCACCCACGGTGCGGTCGCCGATGGTGATCAGGAAGGACTTGTCGCCCACGGTAGGCAGCAGCAGCACGCGCTTGGCGGCTTCCTCCAGGTCCATGCCGGTCAGGTCGATGGCCGGGAATTCGTTCTGCACGTGGTGCACGTCGCGCTGCATCTTCGGCGGTTTGCCCAACAGGACATCCATCGGCATGTCGACCGGCTCGTTGCCCAGCTCCGGATCGATCAGCTTCAGTTGACGCTCTTCGGTCGCGGTGCCGACCACGGCGAACAGGCAGCGCTCACGCTCGCACAGCGCCTTGAACATCGGCAGGCTGTCCGGCGCGATCGCCAGCACGTAGCGCTCTTGCGATTCGTTGGACCAGATTTCCTTCGGCGCCATGCCGCTTTCTTCCAGCGGGATCTTGCGCAGGTCGAAGATCGCGCCGCGCTTGGCGTCGTTGGTGATCTCCGGGAAGGCGTTCGACAGGCCGCCGGCGCCGACGTCGTGGATCGAGATGATCGGATTGTTCGCGCCCAGCTGCCAGCAGCCGTTGATCACTTCCTGTGCGCGGCGTTCCATCTCTGGATTGCCACGCTGGACCGAGTCGAAGTCCAGGTCCGCGGTGTTGGTGCCGGTAGCCATCGACGAAGCGGCCGAGCCGCCCATGCCGATACGCATGCCGGGACCGCCCAGCTGCACCAGCAGGCTGCCGACCGGGATGTCGTTCTTGTGCGTGTGCTGGCCGGAGATGTTACCGATGCCGCCTGCGATCATGATCGGCTTGTGGTAGCCGAACACGGTGTCGTGTGCGCCGGCGAACTGCTTGCCGATATTCTGTTCGTAGGTACGGAAGTAACCGCCCAGCACCGGACGGCCGAATTCATTGCTGAACGCGGCGCCGCCCAGCGGGCCTTCGATCATGATCTGCAGCGCCGAAGCGATGCGGTCTGGCTTGCCGTAGGCCTTGCCGCTGTTGCGGTAGTCGGCCACCGGCGCGGTGACGGGAGCGTCGTTTTCCCACGCCTGCACGGCGCCCGGCAGCATCAGGTTAGACACGGTGAAGCCGGTCAGGCCAGCCTTCGGCTTGGCGCCGCGGCCGGTCGCGCCTTCATCGCGGATCTCGCCGCCGGCGCCGGTGGAGGCGCCAGGGAATGGGGAGATCGCGGTCGGGTGATTGTGGGTTTCCACTTTCATCAGCGTGTGCGTCAACTCGGTGGTCGGCGCGTACTGGTGGGCGTCGCCCTGCGGGAAGAAGCGCATCACTTCCGCGCCTTCCATGATCGACGAGTTGTCGCTGTAGGCGACGATGGTGCCCTTGGGCTGCAGCTGGTGCGTGTTCTTGATCATGCCGAACAGCGACTTCGGTTGCGCGACGCCGTCGATGGTCCAATCGGCGTTGAAGATCTTGTGGCGGCAGTGCTCGGAGTTCGCCTGCGCGAACATCATCAGCTCGACGTCGGTCGGATTGCGGCCAGCCTTGGTGAAGGCCGCGTCCAGGTACTCGATCTCGTCGTCCGACATCGCCAGGCCCAGGTCCGTGTTGGCCTTTTCCAGCGCCGCCTTGCCCATGCCGATCACGTCGACCGATTCCAGCGGCTTCGCTTCCAGCGTGCGGAACAAGCCGGCCGCTTCGTCCGGATGACGCAGCACCGATTCGGTCATGCGGTCGTGCAGCAGCGCGGCGACGGCCTGCACTTCTTCGTCCGACAGCTTCTTGGCGGCGCCGATGCTGCTGCCCAAAATGCCGCTCTTCAGATTGATGCGGAAGGCGATGCCGCGCTCGACGCGCTTGATGTGCGCCATGCCGCAGTTGTGGACGATGTCCGTGGCCTTGGAGGCCCACGGCGAGATCGTGCCGAAGCGCGGGATGACGAAGAACTCTTCGACAACGCCATCGGTGTTGTCGGCGTGGGCCGGCTCACCGTAGGTCAGCAGCGCGCCGAGGCGGCTGGTGTCGTCGGCCGACAGCGGTTCGGCGGCATCGATGAAGTGGACATAGCGCGCCTGGACGGCGGCGACGGCAGGCAGCGCGGCTTGCAGTTGCGTTAACAGGCGTTGGCTACGGAATGCGGACAGGGCGTTGGAGCCCGGCAGAATCAACATGTTTGGAGGATGGTTGATGCAGCATGGCTGCGGATTAAAGGTAGATGGAGCACGAGATACTTGTAATGCAGAATTTCCTTTGCGCGCATTATACCCTTTACCAGCCTGCCTATACAGCGCCAATTCGGCCGAAAAAGTGCCGTCGAAGCAACATTTTTAGCAATTTGAGGCCGGATTAATCCACAGTCCCGCTCTTGGCACCGGTTTTTCATAACATTTTGACTTGCCATGGAGTATGCTAGATTTAACTTTAGCTAGGATGCGTAACATGGCGGAATATAGTGAATTGTCGGTGCTGATCGTCGATCCCAATCCGGGGATGCGCGGCAGCCTGCACAACATGTTGAACCAATCCGGCATCACCAAGATCGACTACGCGGTCAGCTCCGGCACGGCCATCCGCCAGTTGGCCAAGAAACCGTTCGACATCGTGCTGTGCGAGTACGACCTGGGCAACGGCAGCGGCGAAAACAACGGCCAGGACGGCCAGCAGCTGCTGGAAGACCTGCGCCACCACAAGCTGATCGCGCCGTCGACCATCTTCATCATGCTCACCTCCGAGGGCGTGTACAGCAAAGTGATCGGCGCGGCCGAGCTGACGCCGACCGACTACGTGCTCAAGCCCTTCACCGTGGACGCGCTGCTGCAGCGGCTGCGCAAGGCGGTCGAGCGGCGCGACGTGTTCCTGCCCATCCACCAGCTGGTTGAACTGGGCAGTATCCGTAAAGCCATCGGCGAGTGCGGCATCGCCGAGGAAAAGAATCCCCGTTACGCGATCGACTTCGCACGCCTGCGCGCCGAGCTGCTGGTGTCGCTGGACGAACTGGCCGACGCCGAGGTGGTGTACCAGGTCATCCTGATGAACCGCCCTATCGCCTGGGCGCACCTGGGCATGGCGCGCTGCCAGTTCGGCCAGCAGAAGTACATCGAGGCGCAGGAGACCTTGCAGGAGCTGCTGGTCCACAATCCGAAGTTCATGGCGGCATACGACCTGCTGGCGCGCACCCACGAGGCGCTGGGCCAGCAGGAGGCGGCCAAGAAGATACTGGAGGACGCGGTGGCGATCTCGCCCAACATGGTGCACCGGCTGCGCCACCTGGGCGAGGTGGCGTTCGAGACGGGCGACGTCGGCGTCGCCGAGAAGGCGTTCAAGCAGGTGGTGGCCAAGGCCAAGTACTCCGAGTTCCGCGACCCCGAGGACCACGTCAAGCTGGTCAAGACGCTGGTCAAGAAAGGCGATGCCCATCAGGCCAGCGGCGTGATACGCGACATGGAACGCTCGTTGCGCGGCAGCGCCAACGTCGAGGCTTGCCGCGCCATCGCGGCCGGCCTGCTGCAGGAAATGACCGGCAATATCAGCGGCGCGGCGGCGGAACTGGCCAACGCCGTCAGCGCCGTGGGCGCCAGCCGGGGGCTGTCGACCGGCCTCAAAATCGGCCTTGTCCACAGCTGCCTGAATGTGAAGCTGGACCAGCAAGCCTCCGACCTGATGCTGAACCTGATGAACGATACCGAGAGCGGCGTGTCGATGGACGACGCGGTGCAGGTGTTTGAGAAGGCCGGTCGCCACGACCTGGCCGCCGGCATGGGCGAACAAATCAAGCTCCAGGTGGACGAGCTGATTGCCCACGCATCCGAACAGCGCGGCCAGGGCGACCTGCGGGCTGCGGTCGATACGCTGAATGCGGCGCTGCGCAAGGCGCCGGCCAATATGTCGCTGCTGCCGGCGGCGACGTCGGCGATACTCAAGCAGCTGGACGATCTGGGTTGGGAAGTGCCGTTGGCCGAACAATGCGCCTACCTGCTGGAGCGCATGCGCAAGATCGATCCGTCCCATCCTTCACTGGAGGCGCTGCAGCTGCAGTATTCGCACACCCAGCGCAAGTACGGTATCGCGACGACGGCCTAGTTACAGGATCAGTGAACCGGGGAAGTTCGACAGATGGGAAATCAGGTACCAGGTTACGAAGTACAGGGCGCACAACAGGAAGGCCGACAGGATCGCGCCATTCGCCGATCTGCGCCCGCGCAGGAGCTTGAGTAGCATACGCACCGGATCCTCCTTCCATCTGTTCATCGAACCAAAACTCTACGCCCCTCGCCCTGTGCTGGACAAGCCGGGATTCGCCGGTACCGTTTTTTGATGCCGATGGTATTGGATGGCGAGCCGCCCGCCGTCGCGGGCGGCTTTGCGTTGTCAACGTGGATTGACAGGCCTAATCAGGAATCAATGAAAAGACATGGGCCGCCACGGGCCCGTCGCGCAGCATGAGCCGGTTGCGCGCCAGGCATTCATGCGTGGCGCCGGCCTTGCGCGCCACGCCGGCGCTGGGCTCATTACCGGCGGCGATGACGATCTCCACCCGCGCCTGATTCAGGTGCAGGAAGGCGTAGCGGGCGAGCGCGTTGGTCGCGGCGATCGCGGCCCCCTGCCGCTGCGCCGACTCCCGCACCCAGTAGCCCAGGTTGCAGAAGCTGTTGACCGCATTCAGCTGGTTCAAGCCACCGCCGCCAACCAGCGTGACGCCATCCCGCAGGAAGATCCCGAATTCGTGTGCGCTGCCTTCGGCGCGGCTGGCGTCGCAGAAGGAGAACCACGACAGCGCCTGCTCCTCCGTGTATTCGGCATGCGCCCACGACATCCACTTACCGACGCTGGACATCGACTCGCGAATGGCCGCCGCAAACGCTGGCGCATCCGTTGCGACGAAGGGCCTCAGTAGATAATCACCCGCCTGCAGTTGTGTCATTGCTTATCCTTGCTAAAGCCGTAGCC
Organism: Duganella sp. BJB1802; assembly: GCF_013369445.1. Classification (NCBI taxonomy): domain Bacteria; kingdom Pseudomonadati; phylum Pseudomonadota; class Betaproteobacteria; order Burkholderiales; family Oxalobacteraceae; genus Duganella; species Duganella sp. BJB1802. Next base: position 147,117 of record NZ_JABWEF010000011.1, read on the forward strand.
GCCGCCGCCCGGCGTTTCGATCACGAACAGGTCGCCGGGCTGCATGTCGGTCTTGCCGATATGGGCCAGTTCCTCGACGCGGCCATCGGCCCGCACCACGGTGTTGCGCCCCAACGCGCCTGGTTCACCCCCGGCCATGCCGAACGGCGCGTGAATGCGGTTGTTCGACAGGATGGCGGCGGTCATCGCTTCGAGGAAGCGCACTTTGCGCACGCCGCCGTTCCCGCCGTGCCACTGGCCCGCACCGCCGCTGCCTTCGCGAATGGCATAGCTCTCCAGGCGTACCGGGAAGCCGAACTCCAGGATCTCGGGATCGGTCAGGCGCGAATTGGTCATGTTGGTCTGCACGACACTGGTGCCGTCGAAGCCCGGGCCCGCGCCGGAGCCGCCGCTGACGGTCTCGTAGTACTGGTAGCGGGAGTTCCCGAAGGTGAAGTTGTTCATCGTGCCCTGCGCCGCCGCCATCACGCCCAGCGCGCCGTACAGCGCATTGGTGATGCAGGTGGAGGTCTCCACGTTCCCCGACACCACCGACGCCGGATATTGGGGGTTGAGCATGGAGCCTTGCGGTATCAGCACCTTCAGCGGTTTCAGGCAGCCCGCGTTCAGCGGAATCTCGTCGTCCACCAGCGTGCGGAACACGTACAGCACGGCCGCCATGCACACCGCCGATGGCGCGTTGAAGTTATTTTCCAGCTGCGGCGAGGTGCCGGCGAAATCGATCTCCGCGCTGCGGCTGGCATGGTCGACCCGAACCGCAACCTGTATCTGCGCGCCGTTATCCAGTTGTAGCGTGTAGCTGCCGTCCTTCAGCGCGCTGATCACGCGCCGCACCGATTCCTCGGCGTTGTCCTGCACGTGGCCCATGTAGGCCTGCACCACCTCCAGGCCGAAGTGGGCCACCATCTTGCGCAACTCGTCCACGCCCTTCTGGTTGGCCGCCACCTGCGCCCGCAGGTCGGCCATGTTCTGGTCGGGATTGCGCGCGGGGTAGCGCGCGCCTGTCAGCAGCGCGCGCGTCTCGGCCTCGCGCAGCTGGCCGCCGGCGGCGCCGTCCACCAGCTTGAAGTTATTGATCAACACGCCCTCTTCCTCGATCACGTGCGAATCCGGCGGCATCGAACCCGGCGTGGTGCCGCCGATGTCCGCGTGGTGGCCGCGCGAGCCGACGTAGAACAGGATGTCCACGCCCGCCTCGTCGAACACCGGCGAAATGACCGTCACGTCCGGCAAATGGGTGCCGCCGTTGTATGGGTCGTTGAGCATGAAGACGTCGCCGGCGCGCATACGACCGGCATTCTCGCGCATCACGGTCTTGATGCTCTCGCCCATGGAGCCCAGGTGCACCGGCATGTGCGGCGCGTTGGCGATCAGGTTGCCGTCGGCGTCGAAGATGGCGCAGCTGAAGTCCAGGCGCTCCTTGATGTTGACCGAGTAGGCGGTGTTCTGCAGGCGCAGCCCCATTTGCTCTGCGATCGACATGAACAGGTTGTTGAAGATCTCCAGCATCACCGGATCGGCGCTGGTGCCGATGGCGCGGCGCTCCGGCAGCGCCACCACGCGCTTGAGCACCAGGTGATCGTGCAGCGTCACCTCGGCCTGCCATCCCGCTTCGACGATGGTGGTCGCATTCGCCTCCGCGATGATGGCCGGGCCCTTCACGATATCGCCGATGCGCGTGGCGCCCCGCTGGTACAGATTGGTCTGGCGCCATTTACCGCCGGTGTACATCGGCACCACCGCATGCGGCATCAGGCCGGACACGCGGCGCGGCGCCGGCTCCACCGTTTCGGACGGCGCATCGGACTTGCCGACCGCCTCGACGGACACCGCCTCCACGATCAGCGCCTTGGACGGCATCAGGAAGGAATAGCGCTTGCGGTAGGCCGCCTCGAACTGCGTCTTCATGCTGTCGACGGTGTCGAACAAGACGATCAGCGCCGAATCCGTGCCTTCGTAGCGCAGGTGCACGCGGCGTATCAGCACGATGCGCTGGTCGTCGACGCCCTGGTGATGCAGGTCGGCGCGCGCATGGCGGCCCAGCGCATGCAGGCGGGCGTCCAGGTCTTCCGCCGAATCGGCGCCCAGTCGCGCTTCCACCGCGGCCTCGCGCATTGCGGTCTGGTCGGCCAGGCCCATGCCGTAGGCCGACATCACGCCAGCCAGCGAATGCACGAACACAGTCTTCATGCCCAACGCGTCGGCCACCAGGCAGGCGTGCTGCCCGCCTGCGCCGCCAAAGCTGGTCAGCGCGTACTCGGTGACGTCATGGCCGCGCTGCACGGATATCTGCTTGATCGCGTTGGCCATATTGCCAACCGCGATTTCGATAAAGCCCTCGGCCACCTGCTCCGGCATGGTCTCCTTGCCGGTGGCGGCCTGGATGCGCGCCGCCAGCTCGGCGAACTGCACACGCACGGCGTGCGCGTCGAGCGCCTGTCGGCCCTCCGCCCCGAACAGCTGCGGGAAGTGATTGGGCTGGATTTTCCCGAGCATGACATTGCAGTCGGTGACCGCCAGCGGACCTCCGCGCCGATAACTGGCCGGCCCCGGATTGGCGCCCGCGCTGTCCGGGCCCACGCGATAGCGGCTGCCGTCGAAATGCAGGATCGAGCCGCCACCCGCCGCCACCGTGTGGATGCTCATCATCGGCGCGCGCATGCGTACGCCGGCCACCTGGGTTTCGAACACGCGCTCAAACTCGCCGGAAAAATGCGAAACGTCGGTCGAGGTGCCGCCCATGTCGAAGCCGATCACCTTGTCGAAGCCGGCCAGCTTGCTGGCGCGGACCATGCCGACGATGCCGCCCGCAGGGCCGCTCAGGATGCTGTCCTTGCCCTGGAAGGCGCGCGCGTCGGTCAGGCCGCCGCTGGACTGCATAAACTGCAGGTTCACACCCGGCATTTCCTTCGCCACCTGGTCGACGTAGCGCCGCAGGATGGGCGACAGATAGGCATCCACCACGGTGGTGTCGCCGCGCGCGACCAGCTTCATCATCGGGCTGACCTCGTGCGAGACCGAGACCTGCGTGAACCCCATCAGCCGCGCCATCTCCGCCACCTTGACCTCATGCGCGTGATAACGGTAGCCGTGCATGAAGACGATGGCCAGCGAACGCAGGCCCATGTCGTAGGCCGCCGCCAGGCCGGCGCGCGCGGTCTCCATATCCAGCGCGGCGACGGTATCGCCATGCGCGCCCATGCGCTCGTCGATTTCGATCACGTGGCTGTACAGCAGTTCGGGCAGCAGGATGCGGCGGTCGAACAGGCGCGGACGGTTCTGGTAGGCGATGCGCAGCGCGTCGCGGAAGCCGCGCGTGATGGCCAGCGCGGTCGGCTCGCCCTTGCGCTCCAACAGCGCGTTGGTGGCGACCGTGGTGCCCATCTTGACGGCGCCGATCTGCGCCACCGGAATCGGCTTGCCCTTGGCGACACCCATCAACTGGCGGATGCCGGCGATGGCCGCATCGGCGTACTGCTCTGGGTTCTCGGACAGCAGCTTGAGTGTACGCAGGCGCCCATCGGGCGGACGCGCCACGATGTCGGTAAACGTACCACCCCGGTCTATCCAGAACTGCCAATCCATGCAAGCCTCGCTACGATAACTGAAGCGTGTATTGTAGTGTCTCGGCCGCGCGTGGGATAGCGGCCTTACAACATAATTTGGATGCTAAAATCACACCATGAATCCACTTTACTCCAGCGCGGAGATACGCGCCATCGAACACGCCGCCGCCGCCGGGCTGCCCGACGGCGTGCTGATGCAGCGGGCCGGCCAGGCCGGCGCCAATGCCGCGCTGGATCTGCTGCCCTTCTCGACCTCCAAGGCCAAGGTCCTGATACTGGCGGGTCCCGGCAACAACGGCGGCGATGCGCTGGAGACCGCGGCCCACTTGGCCTACGCCGGCGCGCAGGTGACGATCCTGCACTTCCCGCCGCAATCGACACCGTCGGCCGAGCGCGCGGCGGCCATGCGGCGCGCCCAGACCAGCGACGCCCGCTTTGTCGATCTGGACCTGGCGATGGTGGCCGGCACCGAATGGACGCTGGTGGTGGACGGCCTGTTCGGCATCGGTCTGCAACGCCCGCTGGCCGGCGCGCTGCGCGACGTGGCGGAAGCGGTCAACGGCCTCAAATGCTCGGTGCTGGCGCTGGACCTGCCGAGTGGCCTCGATGCCGACACCGGCGCCATCGTCGGCCCGTACGGCGTGGCAATCCACGCCACCCACACCATCACCTTCATCGGCAACAAGCCCGGCCTGCACACCTGCGATGGCCGCGATTACGCGGGCCTGGTGGATGTCTCGCGCCTCGACATCGACGCCAGCCATTTCGCGCCGGCGCGGCTGCACCTGAACGACGTCAAGTTTTTCTCGCGCCATCTGCGGGCGCGGCGCCACAACACGCACAAAGGCAGCTACGGCAGCGTGGCGGTGATCGGCGGCGCGCGCGGCATGAGCGGCGCACCGCTGCTGGCCGCGCGCGCTGCGCTCAACAGCGGCGCGGGCCGCGTCTACGCGCTGTTCGCCGAAGACCCGCTGCCCTGCGACAGCGGCCAGCCGGAACTGATGTGCAGCCTCGCCGACGATTTCGACCTGGGCACGGCCACGCTGGTGATAGGCCCCGGCCTGGGCGCGTCAAGCCACGCCGCCGAACTGCTGGAACGCGCCGTCGCCAGCGGCGGTGCGCTGCTGGCCGACGCCGACGCGCTCAATCTGCTGGCCGCCAGTCCGGCGCTGCAAACCGCGCTGGCGCAGCGCCAAGCGTCCAGCATACTGACGCCGCATCCGCTGGAGGCGGCGCGCTTGCTGGGCTCCACCATCACCGACGTGCAGGCCGACCGCGTCGGTGCCGCCCGCAAGCTGGCGGCCAACTTGAATGCCTACGTGGTGCTCAAGGGTTCCGGCACCGTGATCGCCGCGCCGAATGGGGACGCCGTCGTCAACACCACCGGCAATCCGGCGCTGGCCACGGCCGGCACCGGCGACGTCCTGTCGGGTTTGTGCGGCGGCCTGCTGGCGCAAGGCTGGCCGCTGTGGGAGGCCGCGCTGGCCGGCGTCTGGCTGCACGGCATGGCGGCCGACGGGCTGGTCACCGAAGGCACCGGCCCGATCGGCCTGACCGCCGGCGAACTGATACCGGCGATCCGCGTGGCGCTGAACCGCATGGTCCAGCACCACGGCCGCTAGCCGGTCAAACCAGCCGTCCCGCCGCGATGGTGATGGTGCGGCCGCAGCGCGCCGCCATCGCCTGGTCGTGCGTGACCAGCACCAGCGTCGAGCCGTGCTGGCGATTCAGTTCGAACATCAGTTTGATGACCGCCTCGCCGGTGGCAGCATCCAGGCTGCCGGTCGGCTCGTCGGCGAACAACAGCGGCGGCTCTGTGACGAAGGCCCGCGCCAGCGCCACGCGCTGCTGCTCGCCGCCGGACAGGTATTTGGGATAGTGCTTCAGGCGGCTCGCCAGCCCCACCCGCTCCAGCATGCTCTCCGCCTTCTCGCGCGCATGCGTGGCGCCGCGCAGCTCCAGCGGCAGCATCACGTTTTCCAGCGCCGTCAGGTGCGCCAGCAGCTGGAACGACTGGAACACGAAACCCAGCTTTTCCTTGCGCAGCGCGGCGCGGCCATCCTCGTCCAGCGCGTAGATATCGACGCCGTCGAGCAGCACGCGGCCCGCGCTGGGCGTGTCCAGGCCGGCCAGCAGACCTAGCAAAGTCGACTTGCCCGAGCCGGAAGCGCCTACAATGGCGAGCGTCTCGGCTTTTTGCACGGTAAAATCCACCTCGTGCAGGATCGTCAGTTCGCCGCTGGCGTCGGCCACGCGCTTGGCCAGGCCACTGACGGCGATGGCCGGCTGCGCGCCGGACAGCGGCACAGCGGTGGCGCTGGACGCCAGGCCCGGTCCGTCCGGCATGAAATGGGAAGACGCTTTAGGAAAATCAGGCATGCTGAATGTGTTAAATGTTTTATACGGTTTATCAAGAAAACTGAGTGCTCAGGCTTTGGCCGCGCTGCTGCTGGCATCGGCCACGGCGAGCGCCTATTCTGCACCAAAAACCGTGCTGGTGCTCGGCGACAGCCTTTCCGCCGAATATGGCCTGGCGCGCGGCGCCGGCTGGGTGGCGCTGGCCGAGCAAAAACTCAAGAACCAGAAGATCGACGCCAACGTGGTCAACGCCAGCGTCAGCGGCGAAACCACCAGCGGCGGCCGCACGCGCTTGCCGGCGCTGCTGGCGAAGTACAAGCCGGCGCTGGTGGTGATCGAACTGGGCGCCAACGACGGCCTGCGCGGCCTGCCGGTGGCCGCCGCCGAGACCAATCTGCGCGCGATGGCCGATGCCGCCGCCAAGGCCGACGCCAAGGTCATGTTGATCGGCATGCGTATGCCGCCCAACTACGGGCGCGATTACGCCGACAAATTCTTCGCCATGTACGGCACCCTGAGCAAGGAGATCAAGGCGCCGCTGGTGCCGTTCATGCTCGACGGGATAGCCGACAAGCCGCAGCTGTTCCAGCCGGACCGCCTGCACCCGCTGGCCGAAGCCCATCCCACCATCCTGGCCAACATCTGGCCCGTTCTACAGAAAAGCATCAAGGCAAAATGAAGTATCCAGAAATCCTAGAATTCGACGACGCGCTCCCGCAACTGGACAAGTTCGACACCATCATCGACGTCCGCAGCCCCGCCGAATACGCGCTCGACCACCTGCCCGGCGCCATCAACGCGCCGGTGCTGGACGACGCGCAGCGCATCCAGGTCGGCACGATGTACAAGCAGGTCAACTCGTTCGAGGCCAAGAAGGTCGGCGCCGCGCTGGTGGCGAAGAATATCGCCGCCCACATCGAGACCCTGTGGCTGGACAAGCCGCGCGAGTGGCGGCCACTGATCTACTGCTGGCGCGGCGGCAATCGCAGCGGCTCGATGGCGCACATCCTGGCCAAGATAGGCTGGCCGGTGGCGCAGCTGGACGGCGGCTACAAGGCCTTCCGCGCCCACGTCAACGCGGCGCTGGAACAGCCGCCCGGGTTGAAGTTCAAGGTCATCTGCGGCACCACCGGCAGCGGCAAGAGCCGCTTGCTGGAGGTGCTGCACGCGAGCGGAGCGCAAGTGCTGGACCTCGAGCAGTTGGCCGCCCATCGCGGTTCGGTGCTGGGCAACCTGCCGAGCCAACCGCAGCCCGGCCAGAAGGCTTTCGAGACGGCGATCTGGAATACCCTGCGCCGCTTCGACCCCGCGCTGCCGGTGTTTGTGGAATCGGAGAGCAAGAAGGTCGGCAACCTGCGGGTGCCGACGGCGCTGATGGACGCCATGCGCGCCTCCGACTGCGTCGCACTGACGCTGTCGCGCACCAACCGCGTGCGCCTGCTGATGGAGGATTACGCGCATTTCACCGACAGTCCGGCTTCGCTCAACGAACAGCTGGAATTTCTGACGGCGCTGCACGGGCGCGAGAAGATCGGGCGCTGGCAAGCCATGGCGGTAAGCGGCGCGATGCCGGCCCTGGTAGAGGAGCTGCTGGCCGATCACTATGATCCGGCCTACCTGCGGTCGATCGACCGCAATTTCGTCAAGTATGGCCAGGCTTTGCCGCTGCAGCTGGAGGATATCGATGCCGCCGCCTTCCGGCACGCCGCGCTGAACCTGATGGCTGCGATGGCCTGATTCGGCGCCACCAGAAACATCATGCCCCGAGAGCCGGCTACCGGCTGTCGGGGCTTCTTTTTTACCCAGAGACGTTAGCGCTCCACGGCGCCGTCAACTTTTTTTGCGGCGGCGCCCGATGAAGGACAGGATGCCCAGGCCACCCAACATCATGATGTAGGTTTCCGGCTCTGGCACAGGATCGACGTTCAGTGTGCCGGAATAGCTGGCAGTGACGGTGTTGGCCATGCCGCTCACCGTCAGCACCAGCGGGCCGGAAACAGAGGTCGGATTCAGCCAGCCGGCTTCGAAGCCGCCGTTCGGCGTGAACGTCAAGGCATTGCCATTCAGGTCGGCCGAATAAAAGTCGATGTCATGGTTGACGCCCAGGCTCATGGTCTGCACCCAGACATTCAGCAAGCTCGACCCTACCGACGGGCTGAACGTGAAGACATCGGTGAAGGTACCGACCACCAAATGGTCCAACCCGAAGTGTGAGCTATAGCCGGTGGCTGGCGTACCAACCAACGCCACATTCACATTCTGGCTATCGCCGGCGGCATAACTTGTGATCGAGGTGGCCGCCAGCACAGTCCCGATTAAAAGAGATTTTAGTTTCATAATTTTCCCGAGAAAAAAAGTGGAAACCGAACGCGCCTGATGAGCTAGAGCGCCATTTGACGTTACACCCGCCAAATTTAGATGTCAATTAGTAATTCAAATTAAACAACTAACTAGCGATATCGAAGGCGGGGGGAGCGGAAGGGAAAAAGCTGGGAGGTGGCGCGGACGCGCCGCAATGGCGGGGAATGCTGGGCCGGGAAGCGCGGCGCGCTTCCCGGAAAATCGCTTACTTCACTTCTACAACTGTGGTTTTTGCGATGGGCTTGAGGATCTTGACCTTGGCCTTTTGTTTCAGCAGTTCGATGTAGTCGTACATCTCCTGCTGGGCCACGATGCTGTTGATCTGCTCGGCTTCCGATTTGCGGCGGGCCTCGTCCTGCACCGCAGGCTGCTGCACCTTGCCGATGCGGTAGACGCCATAGCCCATGCCGGGCACGTCCACGCCAACGTAGGCTGGCAGCTTGGCGGTGTCGGCCTTCATGATTTCCTGCATCGCCAGGCCGTTCACGCCCTCCGGCTTGGAACGCGACACCAGCTTGGCGGCGCCGAAGCCGGTGGCATCGCCGGACTTCTTGAACGCAGCCAGTTTCTCTGCGCCAGCCTTGGCGGCCAACTTGGCGGCCTCCTCCATCGTGACGCGCTGGCGGATCGCGGCGTCGACTTCAGCCAGTGGACGCTTGGTCGCAGGCTTGAACTCGACGATACGGCCGGCGACCAGGGTGCTCGGGGCGGTTTCGACGGCTTCAGTATTGCGCTTGCCGCTGATCGACTCGTTGGAGAACAGCGCGGCCAGAAACTTGGCGTTGTTGTACGGCGCCTGGCCGGCCATCGGCGACGGCGTGCGGGAGACGTTGGCGGCGGTTTCGATCTTCAGGCCCAGCTTGTCGGCGACCGGCTTCAGGCTGTCCGACTGCTCGTAGACGGTGTTGGTGAAGGCCTCAGCCATTTCCGAATACTTCTTGGCGGCCTTCTGCTTTTTCAGCGCCTCGGCCACCTCGGTCTTGACCGCGTCCAGCGGCTTGACGACAGCCGGCTTGAGCTCGGTCACGGTCAGGATGTGGAAGCCGAAGTCCGACTGCACCGGATCGCTGATCTCACCCTGCTTGAGTTTCATGACGGCGGCTTCAACCGAAGCGGCCGGCAGCGAACCCTTGCTGACGATGCCCAGATCGCCGCCCTGCTCGCCCGACACAGGATCGTCCGACTTGGCCTTGGCGACCTTGGCGAAATCGCCTGGATTCTTGCGCAGTTCGGCAACGATAGCGTCGGCCTTGGCCTTGGCGGCGGCCACCTCGGCGGCGCTGGCGCCCTTCTTCAGTGCGACCTGGATGTGTGCGGCGCGGCGGCTTTCCGGCGTGCTGAAAGCGGGCTGGTTGGCGGCGTAGTACGCGGCCACGTCGGCGTCGGTCACGGCCACCTGGCTCATGGCGGCGTCGCTGTTGAAGACCACATATTCGATCTTGGCCTGCTCCGGCACTTCGAAGAACTTGCTGTTCTTGTCGTAGAAAGCCTTGACCATGTCGTCGGTGATCTTCACTTGCGGCACGAAATCGGCGACCGGCAGCAGCAGTTCCTGCACCTCGCGCTCCTGCGCGCCGATGTCGGACAGGGCCTTGGCCACGGCGCGCGGCGCGAAGCCGGTGGATTGGATCGCGTTGCCCAACTGCTGCAAAGTCATGTCGCGGCGCATGCGCTGATCGAACATGGTCGGCGTCATGCCCTGCGCGGCCAGGATGGTCTTGTAGCGCTCCATATCGAACGCGCCTTCGCCGCCAAACTGTTCCTTGATGACTTTTTGCAGCTGGGCGTCGCTGACGCTCAGGTGTGCATGGTTCACCTCGGCAGCCACGGCGCGCTCCGCGACCAGCTGATCAAGGATGTTCTGCTTGAATTCCGGAGTGTCGAACATCTTCTGGTCGAACTGCGCGCCCAGGCGCTGGCGATAGCTGTCCAGCTGAGTGCGGACCGCGTTATCGAACTCTTGCTGGGTCAGCGGCTTGCCGTCGATTTTGGCGATCGTATTGGCGTCGTCGCCGAAGCTCTTGTAACTGCCGATACCAACGAAGGCGAACGACGGGACGATAATAATCGCCAGGAGTATCTGCATCAAACGTTGATGGGTACGAATAAATTCAAACATGGTCTGCCAATTCGGATTGAGTGGAACTTGCACATACAAGATTCCGGTTGCGGGATTTTACAGAGAGCCCCCCTCTATAGCAAGAGTAAATCCTTGGCAAAACAGTCACGCCGCCGGGCCGGACAACAAAACGGCCACCAGCGGGCGCGTGGTGCGGCGCAGCAGACGCAGGCGAGCCCGGTCGAACGATGCCATCAGAAAATATTAGTTTCCCAACGCGATAATGTCCGCGCACATGCCCATTAAAAACAAATGGGGTCAAGTCTGACATTCGGACACGAGCTCAACCGTAACGCATATATACGTTTGAGCTCGTGTCCGAATGTCAGACTTGACCCCAATTAAATACGGCGGAAAAAGAAAAACCCCGCAGCTAATAAATAGCTGCGGGGTATCTTGTTCTTGGCGGAGCGGACGGGACTCGAACCCGCGACCCCCGGCGTGACAGGCCGGTATTCTAACCAACTGAACTACCGCTCCTTGGTCTTACTCGATTTAGTATTTTGTTGGCGGAGCGGACGGGACTCGAACCCGCGACCCCCGGCGTGACAGGCCGGTATTCTAACCAACTGAACTACCGCTCCAACAAAACACTGGGTACTACCTACTGCTGCAAAACTGGTGGGCGGTGAGAGGCTCGAACTCCCGACCTAAGCCTTGTAAGGGCTCCGCTCTACCAACTGAGCTAACCGCCCGTTTTGCGTTTCGTGAGCAACTTTACCGCTTGCTGCTCACTGAAGTCCGTTAGTTTACAGCATCTTTCAAAGCTTTACCAGCTTTAAATTTAGGAACTTTAGCTGCGTCGATGATGATCTCTTCTTTGGTGCGCGGATTGCGGCCGGTACGGGCAGCGCGTTCGCTCACGGAGAAGGTGCCAAAGCCGACCAGGGTGACGCTGTCGTTCTTTTGCAGGGTGGTGGTTACACCGTCGATCACCGCGTCGAGTGCGCGTGCAGCAGCCGCTTTCGAGATATCAGCGGTAGTAGCAATATGGTCGATCAATTCAGTCTTATTCAAAGCAATTCCCCGTCACAAAGGTTATATCGTTTTAGCCGGTAGATAGCGGTATTTGAATACCGTTCTCCAGGCCGAGAAAAATCTCAGGCCGTATTAAACAAGCCAGCCCGCCCCTGTGTCAAGCGCTGCACCATAGAAAATCGGGGTGAAATAACAAACAGGCGCTATAAAAGCGCCTGTTTGTACATCCACCGTTACTAAACGCCAGTAAAAGTTAATGTTTTACCACTTCCGTTTGGCCGTCCACCTTGGCGGCCGCGGCTGCCACGGCTTCCACCGGGGCGGTCTCGGTCAACGCTTCCGGCATGCGTTCCAGCGCGATTTCCAGCACTTTGTCGATCCAACGCACCGGCACGATTTCCAGTTTGTTTTTGACGTTGTCCGGAATGTCGGCCAGGTCCTTGACGTTCTGCTCGGGGATCAGCACGGTCTTGATGCCGCCGCGCTGCGCCGCCAGCAGCTTCTCTTTGAGGCCGCCGATCGGCAACACTTCGCCGCGCAGCGTGATCTCGCCCGTCATCGCCACGTCGGCGCGGACCGGAATGCCCGTGAACACCGACACCATCGCCACCGTCATCGCCGCGCCGGCCGAAGGACCGTCCTTCGGCGTCGCGCCTTCCGGCACGTGGATGTGGATGTCGCTCTTCTCGAACACTTCGTTCTTGATGCCCAGGCGATTGGCGCGGCTGCGCACCACGGTGCGGGCTGCCTCGATCGATTCCTTCATCACGTCACCCAGCGTGCCGGTGCGGATCACTCCGCCCTTGCCCGGCATCTGCACGGCTTCGATGGTCAGCAGATCGCCGCCCACCTCGGTCCATGCCAGCCCCACGACCTGGCCGATCTGGTTTTCCTTCTCGGCCACGCCAAAGTCGTAGCGGCGCACGCCCAGGAACTTGTCCAGGTTCTTGCTGGTGACGGCGACCTTTTTCTCGGTCTTCTTCAGCAGCAGCATCTTCACGACTTTGCGGCAGATCTTGGACACTTCGCGTTCCAGCGAACGCACACCGGCTTCGCGGGTGTAGTAGCGGATGATGTCGCGCAGCGCCGACTCGGCCACCGAGATTTCCTCTTCCTTCAGACCGTTGTTCTTGATCTGTTTAGGCAGCAGGTAGCGCTGGGCGATGCTGGTCTTTTCGTCTTCCGTGTAACCGGACAAACGAATGACTTCCATGCGGTCCAGCAGTGCCGGCGGGATGTTGTACGAGTTCGACGTCGCCACGAACATCACGTCCGACAGATCGAAGTCCACCTCGATGTAGTGGTCCGAGAACGTATGGTTCTGTTCAGGGTCCAGCACCTCCAGCAGGGCCGACGACGGATCGCCGCGGAAGTCCGCGCCCATCTTGTCGATCTCGTCCAGCAGGAACAGCGGATTGCGCACGCCGACCTTGGCCAGCGACTGCAGCACCTTGCCCGGCATCGAGCCGATGTAGGTACGGCGGTGGCCGCGGATCTCGGCCTCGTCGCGCACGCCGCCCAGCGCCATGCGGACGAACTTGCGGTTCGTGGCGCGGGCGATGGACTGGCCCAGCGAGGTCTTACCCACGCCCGGAGGACCGACGAAGCACAGGATCGGCGCTTTCAGCTTGTCGACGCGTTGTTGCACCGCGAGGTATTCCAGGATGCGTTCCTTGACCTTGTCCAGGCCGTAGTGATCGCCTTCCAGCACTTTCTCGGCGTTCGACAGGTCGTTGTTGACCTTGGATTTTTTCTTCCATGGCAGGCTGACCAGCGTGTCGATGTAGTTGCGCACGACCGTGGCTTCGGCCGACATCGGCGACATCAGCTTGAGTTTCTTCAGTTCGGCGGTGGCCTTGTCCAATGCCTCTTTCGGCATCTTGGCCAGCGCGACTTTCTTCTCCAGCTCGTCCAGGTCGGCGCCGTCTTCGCCCTCGCCTAGTTCCTTCTGGATGGCTTTGACTTGCTCGTTCAGGTAGTACTCGCGCTGCGACTTTTCCATCTGGCGCTTGACGCGGCCACGGATGCGCTTCTCGACCTGCAGAATGTCGAGCTCTCCTTCCAGCTGGCCCAGCAGGTGCTCCAGGCGCTTGGCCACGCTGAAGATTTCCAGGATCACCTGTTTCTGCTCGAGCTTCAGCGGCAGGTGCGCGGCGACGGTGTCGGCCAGGCGGCCGGCGTCGTCGATGCCCGACAGCGAGGCGAGGATTTCAGGCGGGATTTTTTTGTTCAGCTTGACGTACTGGTCGAACTGCTGAACGATGGCGCGGCGCATCGCTTCGATCTCCGAATCGTCGCCCAGCTCGGAATCGAGCGGCGTCAGATCGGCGATGAAGTGCGTCGGCGCATCGGTGATGCGGTTGATGCGTGCGCGCTGAGCCCCCTCGACCAGCACCTTGACGGTGCCGTCGGGCAGTTTCAGCATCTGCAGAATATTGGCCACGCAGCCGATCTCGTAGATATCGGAAGCAGAAGGTTCGTCCTTGGCAGCGGCTTTTTGCGCGGCAAGCATGATGCTCTTGCCCTGCTCCATAGCGGCTTCCAGCGCCTTGATCGATTTTGGGCGCCCTACGAACAGCGGTATCACCATATGCGGGAAAACTACAACATCCCGCAGCGGCAATAACGGCAGTTGAGTTTGCTCAGTTAATTTGGAAGTTGTCATGGCGTACCTTATGTGAAAGCGTGATTATGATGTGGGCGCTGTTTTGCCGAATCACAAGACCGACCTGCAAGAAATAATTCCCTTTAAAAAGGTTAATTTCAAAGTAGCTAGTCATGTTCTAAAAAAACGCGTCAAATAAAAAAGCCACGCGTGACAAACGCTGCTGTCACGTGTGGCTTTCCGAATGAAGCCTGCATTCTTTTATTGATTTAAATTGTACCGCCTTGCCCCACGGATGCGAAATGAATTTTGCTGCTGAGTGGGGTTAGTGTGCACAAGTTATTTAATTCTCACCAGATGCCTTGGCCTGGTCTTGATAGATCAATAAAGGTTTGGCGCCGCTGGTGATCGTGTTTTCATCAATGACCACTTTCGTGACATTGGTTTCGTTCGGCAGCTCGTACATCGTATCGAGCAGCGCGTGTTCCAGGATCGAGCGCAGGCCGCGCGCGCCGGTCTTGCGGGCCAGGGCCTTCTTGGCGATGGCGTGCAAGGCGGCCGGACGGATTTCCAGCTCGGCGCCTTCCATGTCCAGCAGCTTGGCGTACTGTTTGACCAGTGCGTTCTTCGGCTCGACCAGGATCTGGATCAGCGCTTCCTCGGTCAGTTCCGACAGCGTGGCGACCACCGGCAGGCGGCCCACCAGCTCGGGAATCAGGCCGAACTTGATCAGGTCTTCCGGTTCCGCTTCCAGCAGCACGTCGCTGGCGCTGCGTTCCTTCTTGCTCTTCACGCTGGCCGAGAAACCGATGCCAGATTTTTCCGAACGGTTGGAAATCACCTTGGCCAGGCCGTCGAACGCGCCGCCGCAGATGAACATGATGTTGGTGGTGTCGATCTGCACGAAGTCCTGGTTGGGATGCTTGCGGCCGCCTTGCGGTGGCACCGACGCCATCGTGCCTTCGATCAGTTTCAGCAGCGCCTGCTGCACGCCCTCGCCCGACACGTCGCGGGTGATCGATGGATTGTCCGACTTGCGCGAGATCTTGTCGATCTCGTCGATGTACACGATGCCGCGTTGAGCTTTCTCAACATCGTAGTTGCAGCTTTGCAACAGTTTTTGGATGATATTCTCGACGTCCTCGCCCACATAGCCCGCTTCGGTCAGCGTGGTGGCGTCGGCGATGACGAATGGCACGTTCAGCATGCGGGCCAGGGTCTGGGCCAGCAGGGTCTTGCCCGAGCCGGTCGGACCGACCAGCAAGATGTTGCTCTTGGCCAGTTCGATGTCGTCTTTCTTGCCCAGGTGCTTGAGGCGCTTGTAGTGGTTGTACACCGCCACCGACAGGATGCGCTTGGCCGTTTGCTGGCCAATGACGTACTGGTCCAGCAAGTCCTTGATTTCATGCGGGGTCGGCAGGTCCGACTTGGCGCCCGTGACCGACTCGATGGCCGAGGTTTCATCGCGAATGATGTCATTGCACAAGTCGATGCACTCGTCGCAGATGAAGACCGATGGGCCGGCGATAAGTTTCTTTACCTCGTGCTGGCTCTTGCCGCAAAACGAGCAGTACAGTAATTTTTCGCCGCTGGAGGATTTTTTGTCTGACATGGGGCAGTTTTCTTTGGGTTACAGAATGGCGTTGCTGTTGCCAGGTAGCATAAGTGAAGTCTGGAAAAGTCCGCCGACGACTACATGCTACCCGAAATAAAAACGAAACGCCCGAACGATTAATCGCCCGGGCGTTCTTTTAGCAATGCTGCGAAGGAAGCATCAAGCCCGGTTGGACAACATTTTGTCGATCAAACCGTACTCTACCGCCTCTTCCGCCGACATGAAACGGTCACGATCCGTGTCTTTGGCGATCTGCTCCACGGTTTGACCCGTGCGTTCAGCCATGATCGAATTCAGACGGTGGCGCAGGTACAGGATTTCCTTGGCCTGGATTTCGATGTCCGAAGCCATGCCCTGCGAGCCGCCGGACGGCTGGTGAATCATGATGCGCGAGTTCGGCAGCGAGAAGCGCTTGCCCTTGGCGCCGGCGGCCAGCAGGAAGGCGCCCATGGAGGCGGCCATGCCGGTGCACAGCGTCGAGACGTCGGGCTTGATGAACTGCATCGTATCGAAGATCGCCAGACCGGCCGAGACCGAACCGCCTGGGGAGTTGATGTACAGCGAGATATCCTTGTCCGGATTCTCGCTTTCGAGGAACAGCAACTGGGCGACGATCAGGTTCGCCATCTGGTCGTTGACGGGGCCGACCATGAAGATCACACGCTCCTTCAGCAGGCGCGAGTAGATATCATAGGAGCGCTCGCCGCGGCCGCTCTGTTCGACCACCATCGGCACCAGGCCGAGCATTTCAGTGTCCAGCGCCGGATTACGGTTCATACCAGTCATTCCATTTCCTTGTGAAGCAGCTAGAGGCCGGAAGCTTTATATTACATCATCCGGCCCGTGCTGAATTACGCTTGTGCGTTGCTTCCCATCAGTTCGTCGAAGGCCACAACCTTGGACGACGTTTTCGACAGGCCCAGGACGTAGTTAACGACGTTTTCTTCCAATACAAGGGCTTCGACTTCGGCCAGGCGGCGACGGTCGCTGTAGTAGTACTTCAGCACTTCGCGCGGGTCTTCGTAGCTCTGGGCGAAGTCTTCGACTTGCGCTTTGACCTGCTCAGGCTGGGCTTGCAGCTTGTTCTCGCCGACCAGTTGCGACAGGATCAGGCCCAGGCGTACGCGACGCTCGGCTTTTTCCGCGAACAGTTCTGGTGGGAACGGGATGTCCTTGACGTTCATGCCGCGCTGAGCCATGTCTTGACGGGTCATTTCGGCCAGGCGCTCGGTGTCTTGGGCGATCAGGGCTTGTGGCACGTCCAGGGTCGCGGTTTTCACCAGCGCTTCCATCACGGCTTCCTTGTTGCGGGCTTTGACACGGCCGGCAACTTCGCGTTCCAGGTTGACTTTGATGTCTTCGCGCATTTTGGCGACGTCGCCATCGGCCACGCCCAGCGATTTCGCGAATTCAGCGTCGACTTCCGGCAGGTGCGCCCATTCCAGCTTCTTCAGGGTGATGGTGAACGAAGCGGTTTTGCCGGCTACGTCCTTGCCATGGTAGTCCTCTGGGAAGGCCAGTGGGAAGGTCTTGGCTTCGCCGACTTTCAGGCCGACGGTGGCGGCTTCGAATTCTGGCAGCATGCGGCCTTCGCCCAGCACGAAAGCGTAGTCTTCAGCTTTGCCGCCTGGGAACTCAACGCCGTCGATCGAACCGACGAAGTCCACGGTCACGCGGTCGCCGTTGGCTGCGACAGCTTCGCCGCCGTCGCCGTGTTCGCCAGCTTCACCCTTGGTGTGGAAGTGCACGCGCTGTTTGCGCAGGATTTCAATGGTTTTGTCGATTTCGGTTTCCGACACGTCGGCCTTGACGGTTTCGATTTCCACGGTCGACAGGTCGCCAACGACCACTTCCGGGTAGATTTCGAAGGTCGCGTCGAAGGTCAGGACGCCCGCTGGCGACTCTTCCTTAGGCTCGATGCGTGGGTAGCCCGCTACGCGCAGCTCGGCTGCGTTGGCGGCGTCGTTGAAGG
This sequence comes from Duganella sp. BJB1802, assembly GCF_013369445.1. NCBI lineage: Bacteria > Pseudomonadati > Pseudomonadota > Betaproteobacteria > Burkholderiales > Oxalobacteraceae > Duganella > Duganella sp. BJB1802. The sequence continues at coordinate 164,691 of NZ_JABWEF010000011.1, forward strand.
CACGGCCAACTTTATCGTTCAGCACTTCGGTCTCGATCTGATAACCGTATTGTGCCGCGACCATTTTCAGAGGAACTTTACCCGGACGGAAGCCTGGTGCCTTAGCCGTTTTGGCTTGCACTTTCAGGCGCTTCTCAACTTCAGCGCGGACCTCGGTCAGCGGGAAGGAGATCGTGATACGACGTTCGAGTTTGCCTAAGGTTTCGACTGCAGTTGCCATGTAAAAATCGTCCAAAAAAATAGTAATACAGTTGGTGCGAGGAGGGGGACTCGAACCCCCACACCATTGCTGGCGTCAGGACCTAAACCTGGTGCGTCTACCAATTTCGCCATCCTCGCGGCATGTTTGCACAAAAGCAAAGGGCGACCCGTAAGTGAAAACGGTCGCCCTATTCCCGCTGGAGTCCGCAGGAGCTTTCAACTTCAACGCGGTATTCTAACGGGTTTTTCAGCGAAATGTGACGATTTTTAATATGTCGCCAACATTCCGCTGTTTTTTCCTTATTTCACCGGCTTTTTCACTCTAAACCATGCCGCATACAGTGCCGGCAGGAATAATAAAGTCAGCGCCGTGGCCAATATCAGGCCGCCCATAATCGCCACCGCCATCGGCCCCCAGAATACCGAGCGCGACAAGGGAATCATCGCCAGCGCCGCCGCCGCGGCCGTCAGGATGATCGGACGGCAGCGCCGCACCGCCGATTCGACGATCGCGGTCCACGGATCGTGGCCGGCCTTGATGTCCTGCTCGATCTGGTCGACCAAGATCACCGAGTTGCGGATGATCATGCCGAACAGCGCGATGATGCCCAGGTTGGCCACGAAGCCCAGCGGACGGCCCAGCACCAGCAGGGCCATCGCCGCCCCCGCCACGCCCAGCGGCCCGGTCAGGAACACCAGCAGCGCCCGCGAGAAGCTGTGCAGCTGCAGCATCAGCAAGGTGAAGATGATGAAGATCGCCAGCGGCAGGTTGGCCGCGATCGACGCCTCCGCCGAGCCGCTGTCGGCCGCCGCGCCCTTGACGGTGATGGCGTAGCCGGCCGGCAGGTTGTCGCGCAGCTGTTTGAGCTTGGGCTCGATCTGGCCGGACACGGTCGGCCCCTGGATGTTGTCGGCCACGTCGGACTGCACGGTGATCGCCCATTCGCGCCCTTCGCGCCACACCACGCCCGGCTCCCACACGAAGTGCGCCCGGGCCAGCTGGCTGATCGGCACGGACTTGCCGCTGGCGGTCGGCACGTTCGTATCGTTGAAGACCGAGATGGTGTTGCGCTCCTCGACAGGCTGGCGGATCTGGATGTCGATCAACTTGATGTCCTCGCGGAACTGGCCGATGGTGGTGCCGGACAGGATGGTGTTCGCGGCCCGCATCACGGTCTGCGAGGTCACGCCCAGCGCGCGCATCTTGTCCTGGTCCAGGTCGAGGCGCAGCACCTTGATCGATTCATTCCAGTTGTCGTTCACGCCCAGCGTGTTCGGATTGGCGCGCATGATGTCCTTCACCTGGTCGGCGATGGCGCGCACCTTGTCCACCTCGCCGCCGGTCACGCGGAACTGCACCGGATACGGCACCGGCGGCCCGTTCGGCAGCAGCTTGACGCGGCCACGCACTTCCGGGAAGTCGTGCTTGAAGATGTCGACGATCTTGTCGCGCAACGCGCCACGGGCGTGCAGGTCCTTCGGCAGCACGACGATCTGCGACACGTTAGTCTGCGGGAAGATCTGGTCCAGCGGCAGGTAGAAGCGCGGGCTGCCGGTGCCGACGTAACTGGTCACGCTGACCACGCCCTCCTGCTTGCGGATGAAGGCCTCGAACTTCTTCACCTGCGCCTCGTTGGCGGCGAAGGTCGTGCCTTCCGGCGTCCACATCTCGACCATCAGTTCAGGCCGGCTGGAATCCGGGAAGAACTGCTTCTCGATGAACTTGAAGCCGTACACGCCCAGCGCGAAGATCAGCAAGGTGGCCGCGATGGTGGTCTTGCGGTACTCGACGCACCAGTTGACCACAGCGCGGAACTTGCGGAAGCCCGGCGTGTCGAACAGGTCGTGTTCGTTGCCGCCCTCGGCGTGCGGCTTGACCTTCAGCAGCACGTAGCCGATGTAGGGCGTGAACACCACCGCCACCACCCACGAAATGACCAGCGCCAGCGCGTTGACCGAGAACAGCGAGAACGTGTACTCGCCGGCCGCCGACTTGGCCAGGCCGATCGGCAGGAAGCCCGCCACCGTGATCAGCGTGCCGGTCAGCATCGGGATCGCGGTCGAGGTGTAGGCGAAGGTGGCGGCGTCGAAGCGCGACATGCCCTCCTCCATCTTGCGCACCATCATTTCGACGGCGATGATGGCGTCGTCCACCAGCAGGCCCAGCGCGATGATCAGCGCGCCCAGCGAGATCTTGTGCAGGTCGATGTCGAGCATACGCATGCACAGGAAGGTCACCGACAGCACCAGCGGAATGGTCAGCGCCACCACTAGGCCGGGACGCACGTCCAGCCGCAGCTTGGGCTTGCTGTGCATGCCCAGCGCCACGAAGCTGACGGCCAGCACGATCAGCACGGCCTCGATCAGCGTATGCACGAACTCGCCCACCGAAGCCTTGACGGCCTCGGGCTGGTCCGACACGCGCTCGAGCTCGATGCCGACCGGCAGCTTGGCCTTCATCGCGGCGACGGTCTTCTCCATGCTCTTGCCGAGCTGGATGATGTTGCCGCCCTTTTCCATCGACACGCCCAGCCCAATCACTTCCTTGCCGTTGAAACGCATCTTGTTGCCCGGCGGGTCCTGGTACTGGCGCTTGATGGTGGCGAAGTCGCCCAGGCGGAAGGTGGTGCCGTTGGCGCGCAGCTCCAGGTCCTCCAGGTCCTTGACGGTCTTCAGGGCGCCGGTCACGCGCACCTGCAGGTTGTCGGTCGGCGTGACCAGCACGCCGGTCGCCTCCACCGCGTTCTGGGTGGCGATCTGGTTGGCGATGGCCTCGATCGGAATACCCAGCTGCGCGAACTTCTGGTGCGAGAACTCGATGTTGATCTTCTCATCCTGCACGCCGAACAGCTCGACCTTGGACACCAGCGGCACGCCCAGCAGCTGCTGGCGCACGAAGTCGGCGTAGTCCTTCATCTCGGCGTAGGTGAAGCCGTCGCCGGACAGCGCGAAGATGGAACCGTAGGTATCGCCGAACTCGTCGTTGAAGTACGGCCCCTGCACGCCCGGCGGCAGGGTGCCGCGCATGTCGCCGATCTTCTTGCGCACCTGGTACCAGGACTGCGCCACTTCCTTGGGCGGCGCCGATTCGCGCAGCTTGAGGATGATGGTGGTCTCGCCCGGCTTGGAGTAACTGCTGATCTCGTCGATGTCCGGCGTCTCCTGCAGCTTCTTCTCCAGCTTGTCGGTGACCTGCTCGGCCATCTGCAGCGAGGTCGCGCCCGGCCAGTTGGCCCGCACCACCATCGCGCGGAAGGTGAACGGCGGATCCTCGTCCTGGCCCAGGTTGGAATAGCTCAGCATGCCGCCGATCAGCAGCACGGCGATCAGGTAGCGCGTCAGCGGGATGTGTTCAAGCGCCCAGCGTGAAAGGTTGAAGCCCCCCTTCATTTGACGGTCTCCGCGACGGCAGGCGCCGCGATCGGCGCGGCCGGCAGGTCATTGCCGAGGATCTTGACCTTCTGGCCCGGCTTGAGCAGGTTGACGCCCGCGGTCACCACGGTCTGGCCGGGCTTGACGCCGCCGGCCAGCAGGATATCGTTGCCGGCCGGGCCGCCGATGGTCACCGGCACCAGCTTGACGGCGCCGCCCTCCACCACCCACACCGACGAGGCGGATTTTTCATAGTACAGCGCCGTCAGCGGCACCTTGATCTGCGGCTTGGCCGTCTTGGAGGCGAACTGCACCACGGCGGTCATGCCCAGCTTGGCTTCGGACAGCGAATCCGGGATCATCACCTTGACGGTGTAGGTGCGGGTCGACGGATCGGCCACCGGCGAGATCTCGCGGATCTTGCCCGCCACCACGTTGCCCGGGTCGGCCCACAGGCGCACCTGCACATCCGGCACGCGGCGCAGGGTGTCGACCTTGTCCTCCGGCAGGCCGATGACGATTTCCTTCTCGCCCTGCTTGGCCACGCGCACCACCGGCGTGCCCGGCTGCACCACCTGGCCGACCTCGGCGTCCACCGCCGTCACGACGCCGTCGACATCGGACACCAAGCTGGCGTAGCCGGCCTGGTTGGCCTGGCCGCGATAAGCCGCCTGCGAAGCGTCCACATTGGCTTGCGCGGCCTTGTAGGTGGAATCCTTGGCGTCCAGCACCGCCTGACTGACGAAGTTCTTGCTGCGCAGTTCCTGATACCGCTTGAGCTCGGCCTTGGCCAGGTCGCGGTTGGTTTCGGCGGCGCGCAGGCCGGCCAGCGCCTGGGCCTGCGACAGCTGCAAGTCCTGCGGATCGAGCTGCATCAGCACCTGGCCGTGCTTGACCAGCGTGCCGACATCGACCTTGCGGCTGACGATCTTGCCGCCGACGCGGAAGCCCAGCCGCGATTCGACGCGGGCGCGCACCTCGCCGGAAAACTCGGCGTTGACGTCGACGTCGCTGCTGGTGAGCACCATGGCGCGCACGGGGCGAATGTCTTCGGTTTTCTCGGCGGGCTTGGAGCAACCGGCCAGCGCGGCGGCGGCCAGCACGGTGATGAGAATGGGGGAAATCTGACGCTGTTTTTCAAAGGCGACCACGGTGTATTCCTTTAGCTTGCTCTGGAGTGTAGATGGCACTACTATTACGGCTCGGAAATTAATGACTTTCCGTTAATTTATTATATGCCGACCTCATCCGTTTGCAAATGACTTTCGCGTCATTAACTCTATATTTTGCTTTTGGGCCAGTTTTATGCCGGTAGATCACTACGAGAATTTCCCTGTTGCATCCATTTTGCTGCCGAGCCGCTTGCGGCCGGCGGTGGAAGCGATCTACGCCTTTGCCCGCAGCGCCGACGACCTGGCCGATGAAGGCGACGCCGCGCCCGAGCAGCGGCTCGCCGCGCTGAACGCCTATGAAGCCGCGCTGGCCCTGATCGAGGCCGGCGGCACCCCGCATGAGCCGATGTTCGAGCGGCTGGCGCAGGTGGTGCGCCAGTACGACTTACCGCTCAAGCCGCTGTACGAGCTGCTGTCGGCGTTCAAGCAGGATGTGCTGGTGAGCCGCTACGCCACCTACGATGCGCTGCTGGACTATTGCGCCCGCTCGGCCAATCCGGTCGGCTTCCTGATGCTGCACCTGTACGGCGAGGCCGACGAGGAAAACATCCGCGATTCCGACGCCATCTGCACCGCGCTACAGCTGATCAACTTCCTGCAAGATGTGGCGATCGACATCCATAAAGAGCGCATCTACATCCCATTGGAGGATTTGAGCCGCTACGCGATCTCGCCGGCGGCGCTCGACCACGCCAGCGCCCGCCCCCGCTGGCGCTCCATGATGAAGTTCGAGGTGGACCGCGCCCGCGCGCTGATGCTGAGCGGCGCGCCGCTGGCCTTGCGCCTGGATGGACGCATCGGTTTCGAGTTGCGCATGGTGGTGCAAGGCGGCCTGCGCATCCTGGACGCGATCGAGGCCGCCGAGTACGACGTTTTCCTGCACCGCCCCAAGCTCACCAGGCGCGACTGGCTGGGCATCTTCTGGTCGGCGGTCCGCATGAGGAAGCAGATGAAGGCGGTATTCAAGGCCGCTTGACGCGCTCCCGCCATCAAAAAATAGCCGAGCACGATTAGATCGTTTCCGCTGCACAATGTTCCTTCCCTATGCTACCTTCCCAGAAAATGGAGAGGTGGCATCATGATTACGGAAGATCGGTCGTCGCGGCCGGATTTGGAGACATCGAAAGTGGTGGAATTGGGCGTCAACCTGCTGCAAAGCCGTGGACGGGCATTCGCGTCGGAGTTCCTGGTCCGCAGGAATATCCCATTCAGCGTCATCGTGCGGGTGCTGTCCGATCCGCCCGGCCGTCGCCGCGCCGGCAGCCTACGGCGATAGCGCCGCGTTCGCCCCGTGCGGCGCCGGCGGCTTGAGCAGCGCATCGCGCAGCGCGGCCGCATCCGTCACCGATATCGCGGTATGACAATTGGCCCATTCATTCGAGATGCGCCACTCCTGATAGTCGCGCCCGCTGAGCTTGCGTTGTTGCTGCTCATTAAGCAAATGACAACGGTTCGCCACCTGCGCGGCCTCCTGCAGGTGCATTTCGTAATAAGTGGCGGATTTCATTGGTACATCGGCCGCGGCTGGCGCGCGGCCGCAGCCCCACAACAGCGGAATGAGCAAGATGGCGGCGGCTGACTGCTGATACATACGTGGCATCTCCAGGGAAACGTAACCTATTGTATCCCCGATGACAAAAACCCGTCGTCACAGTTGATTTGGGGCACCTTTCAACTCAACAACATTACCTTCCGGATCAGTCAGATAGATGGACGGCCCCTCGCCTTCCGCGCCGTAGCGCGATTCCACCTGCCCGGCCGTCACCCCGTGCGCCAGCAGATGCGCGCGGATGGCCGCCTCGTCGAAGGGCTCCACCCGCAGGCAGAAATGGTCCATATTGCGCCCTTCGGCGCCCGGCGCGGCGCCACCCATGCGGCCCAACTTGCCATCGACCGGCACCAGGTCGATCAGGCTGCTGCCGGCGCGCAATTGCACCAGGCCGATTTCATCCTGCCGCCGCTCGACCGTGCAGCCCAGCGCGCCGCAGTAAAAGTCCAGCATGCGCGCCAGCTCGACGACGCGCAGCACCAGGTGATCGATTTCACGAATTTGTATCATGCATACATCTCATTCAAAAGGCGCTGCATTTCCGCGCCGGAGACCTGTTTCTTATGCGTGGCGATGGTCCATGTATTCCCGAACGGATCCATCACCCGCCCCTCGCGCGTGCCGAAGAACATATCGCCGACCGGGCTCAGCGCCTTCCCGCCGAACTCGATCGCCAGCGCCACGGTGGCATCGGCGTCCGGCACGTAGATCTGCGCCAGCAGCGGTTGCTCCGGCCAGCCCTCCATGGATTCGCCCAGGTTGATGCGCGAATCGCCTATCCTCAGCTCGCAATGCACCACTTTGCCATCCGGCGTATGCAGACGCAACAACTCCTCCGCGCCGAATACCTTCCGGTAATACGCGACCGCATCGGCCACATTGCTGACGATGCAGTTCGGTGTGACGGTGTTGCAGCCTTCCGGCCGGCCTGTGGCATGCATAGGGTTCCCCTTAGCTAGTGAGCAATCTTGTTTAATTGAGAACTTGGAACTGTACTCCAATCCATGCCCGCCGTGCCGACAGAGGCCCACATTGTTACACTTAACCTATAGAATAGCGGCTTCGATGTCATCCTTGCTTTTTTATCCATGTCTCCCGACGACTACTGCCAGCAAAAGACCGCCCAGAGCGGCTCCAGTTTCTACTACAGCTTCCTGTTCCTGCCGCCGGAGCGTCGCCGTGCAATCACCGCCCTGTATGCGTTTTGCCGCGAAGTGGATGACACCGTCGACGAGTGCACCGACGAATCGATCGCCCGCATCAAGCTGGCGTGGTGGCGCAAGGAAATCGCCAATATGTACGAGGGCCAGCAGACCCATCCCGTCACTCAGGCGCTGCAGCCGCACCTGAACGCCTACAATCTGCAACAGCAGCACCTGCAGGCCATCATCGACGGCATGGAAATGGACCTGAACCAGACCCGCTACCTCGACTACGCGGCGCTGACCAAGTACTGCTGGCACGTGGCCAGCGTGGTGGGCATCCTGTCGGCCAGCATCTTCGGCGCGACCAAGCCGGAGACGCTGCAGTACGCGGAAAAACTGGGCCACGCCTTCCAACTGACCAACATCATCCGCGACGTCGGCGAAGACGCGCGCAAGGGCCGCATCTACCTGCCGATCAACGAGCTGCAGCAGTTCAACGTCACCGCCGCCGACCTGCTCAACGCCCGCCACAGCGAGAACTTCGAAAAGCTGATGGCCTTCCAGGCCGCGCGCGCGCAGAAGGTCTACGACGAAGCCTTCGCGCTGCTGCCGAAGGAAGACCGGCGCGCCCAGCGCCCCGGCCTGATGATGTCCGCCATCTACCGCACGCTGCTCGACGAAGTGCAGGCCGACGGCTTCCACGTGCTCACGCAGCGCATTTCGCTGACGCCTATCCGCAAGCTCTGGCTGGCGTGGAAGACCTACATTCGTGGCTAACGAAGGCGTCGACCAGCGCACCGGCAAGGTTGAACCGGGGCTCACTTCGCGCGCGGTCGCGGTGATCGGCGGCGGCTGGGCCGGTTGCGCGGCGGCCGTCGAACTGGCGCGCGCCGGCTACAAGGTCACGCAGCTGGAGGCCGCGCGCACGCTGGGCGGCCGCGCGCGCCGCATCGAAACCGACCACCGCCACCTGGACAACGGCCAGCATATCCTGCTGGGCGCCTACAGCGAAACGCTGCGGCTGATGAAGCTCACCGGCGTGGACCGCGAGCAGGCCTTGCTGTCGCTTCCCCTGCAGATGCGCTACCCGGCCGGCAGCGGCGGCATGGATTTCGTCGCGCCGCGCCTGCCCGCGCCGCTGCACCTGGCGCTGGCGCTGCTGCGCGCCAAGGGCCTGGACCGCGCCGATAAACTCAGCCTGGCGCGCTTCTCCACCACCGCGCGCTGGATGGGCTGGACCCTGCACACCGATTGCAGCGTGGCCGAACTGCTGCAACGCTTCGACCAGACCCCGCGCCTGATCCAGCTGATGTGGCGCCCGCTCTGCCTGGCCGCGTTGAACACACCGCCGGAACGCGCCTCGGCCCAGGTCTTCCTCAACGTGCTGCGCGACAGCCTGGGCGCCAAGCGCAGCGCCTCGGACATGCTGCTGCCGCGCGCCGACCTGTCCGCCCTGCTGCCCGAGGCGGCGGCGGTCTACGTCGAGGCGCACGGCGGCTCGGTGCGCACCGGCGCCAAGGTGCAGGCGCTGCGCTCCATCGAAGGCCGCCTGTGGCAGCTCGACATCAGCGGCGCCGCCGTGGGCGGCAACTGGAGCACCTATTTCAGCGGCGTGGTGCTGGCCACCGGCGCCAGCCAGGCCGCCACGCTGCTGCACGGGATACCGGACTGCGACACCTCCGCCCTGTGCAGCCAGCTGACCGCGTTCGAGCCGGAAGCCATCACCACCTGCTACCTGCAATACGACGCCGCGACCCGGCTGGAACTGCCCTTCTTCGCGCTGCTGGACGATCCGGACAACCATCAATGGGGCCAGTTCGTGTTCGACCGCGGCCAGCTCGACGCCGGCCAGGCCGGCCTGCTGGCGGTGGTCATCAGCGCCTCCGGCAGCGCCGCAGCGCAAAGCCAGGACCTGCTGGCCGAGGCGGTGGCGGTCCAGCTGGCGGCGGTGTTCCAGCGCCCGGAGCTGGGCCGGCCGAAGTGGTTCAAGGTCATCACCGAGAAGCGCGCCACCTACGCCTGCGCCCCCGGCGTGGCCCGCCCGGCCAACGACAGCGGCCTGCCAGGCCTGGTCATCGCCGGCGACTACACCGCCGGCGACCACCCGGCCACGCTGGAATCGGCGGGGCGCAGCGGCGTGGCCGCCGCCGCGCTGCTCAGGGGGGCCGCCATCTAGTCCCCGGTTTTTGTCGTCTGCCCCGCTATTTATGCAGCCTGTCTCATGCCGATGGCGCCCGGCCGGGCGCTTGCGTACAGTAGCATCATCGACAAAAGACCAACATTGGAATCAACATGAACATCGCCCTCAGCCTCAAAACCCTTGCCCTGATCGCCTTCGTCGCGGCCAGCACGGTGGCCATCGTACGGAGCGCACCGGTGGCAAGCAGCGCGATGGCCATGGCACACAACAGCGCAACATTAGGCATTTGATATCATGAACAAGCAGGCATACCTCGACGCGCTCAAACAGGCCATGCAGGGACTGCCGCCGGAAACGGTGGCCAAGACCCTGGCCTACTACGAGCAACGCTTCATCGACGGCCTGGTCGCCGGCCGCAGCGAAGAAGAGGTCTACAAGGAGCTCGACGAGCCGCGCAAGGTCGCCATGACGCTGCGCGCCAACGTCCACCTGAACGCCTTCGAGCAAAAGAAAACCCCGGTCAACCTGGCGCGGATGGCGGTGTCCTTCATCGGCCTGGCGATCTTCAACCTGTTCATGGTGATCCCGGCGATGGTGTACGCATCGCTGCTGGGCGCCGTCTATGTGTCGGCATTCGCCTTCTACATCGCCGGCATCGCGCTGGTGTCGAGCGGCCTGTCGGGCCAGAACGAGCTGGCGCTGGAAGGTCCGCTGCGCCATGTGATGGAGTTCACCAACTCGCATTTCGACACGCCCGAGGAAGAGCAGGACATCCAGGGCTGGCGCATGGCGATCAACAGCATGGGCGTCCAGATCAACAAGGAGCCGGACGGCAGCGACAACAGCGCCAGCGGCGACGAGAACCTGAGCCGCAGCGGGCGCCTGCTGAACCGCGCCGAGGCGGTGGCCACCGGCGACCTGCACATCACCACCGATTTCGACAGCGGCGCGCGCACCAGCCAATCGCTGATCGGCTTCGGCCTGATACTGGGCGGGATCGGGCTTTGCCTGGTCAGCATCGTGGTCACCCGCTACACCATGATCGGCTTGAAACGGTATGTAGCAATGAACGTGTCCCTGCTTCGCGGACGCTAAGGAGTCATGACCATGCGCGCATTATTCAAAATCGGGACCAGCTTGTTGCTGCTGTCCTTCGTGCTGATCGCCATCAGCTACAGCATGCTGAAGGCCTACGGCAGCACCAGCCCGACCAGTTCGGCCGGCCGCTCCCTGGGCAGCGAAACCCGCAAGATCGACGCCATGGCCACCGCCGTGGAGCTCAGCGGCCCGATCGACCTGATTTTGATCCAGGGGCCGGTGGCGTCGCTGAAGGTGCGCGGCGAACAGCGCTCGCTGGCCAATATCGAAACCATCCAGGACGGCCGCGACCTGCACATCGGCACCAAGGGCATGCTGCTCAATCCGCGCCACCCGTTGCAGGTGGAGCTGGTGCTGCCGCAGCTGGAAGAGCTGGTGGTGCGCAGCAGCGGCGAGACCAAGGTCACGGGCTTCAACGGCGACAAGCTGGAACTGCAGATGCACGGCTCTGGCAATGTGAACTTCACCGGCCGTTATCGCGAACTGACCGCCAGTGCCCACGGCAGCGGCCATCTGAACCTGAACGCGGGCAGCAGCGAGAATTTGGAGCTGGTGCTGGTGGGCTCGGGCCAGATCACCTCTTCCGGCAGCTGCAAGACGCTGGACGCGGAGTTGACCGGTTCCGGCGACCTCGATGCGCGCCACCTGGCTTCGGAAAAGGTGACGGTCAACCTGAAGGGCTCCGGCACCAGCCAGGTGTTCGCCAAGCAGTCGGCGGACCTGACGCTGCGCGGCAGCGGCGATATCCGCGTATTCGGCAATCCCGACAACCGCAACGTCAGCCGCACCGGCTCCGGCGACGTGACCTGGGAATAATCAGCCGCGCTTCAGCCAAGCCAGGACATCGCGCCCCGCCGCCTGGCCGCCGGCCAGGCAGGCCGTCAGCAGATAGCCGCCGGTGGGCGCTTCCCAGCCCACCATCTCGCCGGCGACGAACACGCCCGGCGCCGACTTCAACATCGTCCCCTCCAGCGCATCCCAGCGCACGCCGCCGGCGCTGCTGATCGCCTCGTCGATCGGGCGTGGCCGCAGCAACCGCACCGGCAGCCGCTTGATGGCCTGCGCCAGCTGGTCCTCGTCCGCATACTGCTGCTTGCCCAGACACTCGCGCAGCAAGCCGGCCTTGACGCCCTTGATGCCAAGGCGGCTTTGCAGATGGCTGGCCATCGAGCGCGCCCCGCGCGGCCGCGCCACCTCGTCCGCCACCCGCTGCGACGACAGGTCCGGCAGCAGGTCGAGATAAATCGTGGTGTAGCCGTTCGCGGTGATCTGGTCGCGCAGGGCCGCCGACAAGGCGTAGATCAAACTGCCCTCGACGCCGCCCTGGGTGACGACGAACTGCCCCTGCTTGCGGAATTCCCTGCCGTCCGCACCGGTGGAGACGATGGCGACGGTGGTCAGCGGCTCGCCCGCATGGCGGCTGCTGAAATGTTCGCTCCAGTCCACGTCGAAGCCGCAGTTGGCAGGCGCCAGCGGCGCCACGCCCACGCCGCGCGCGGCCAGCAGCGGCACCCACGCGCCATCCGAACCCAGTCTGGCCCAGCTGCCGCCACCCAATGCCAGCACCACCGCGTCCGCGCGCACCAGCAGTTCGCCGTCGGGGGTATCCAGCATCAGCGCGTCGTCGCGCCAGCCCAGCCAGCGGTGGCGCATGTGGAACCGCACGCCGCTTTCGCGCAAACGATGCAGCCAGGCGCGCAGCAAGGGCGCGGCCTTCATATCGGTCGGGAACACGCGGCCAGAGGTGCCGACGAAGGTGTCGACGCCCAGGCCATGCACCCAGTCGCGCACATCCTGCGGGCCGAAGGCGTCGAGCATGGGGCGCAGCGGCGACGCGCCCTTGCCGTAGCGCATGACGAAATCGGCATACGGCTCGGCGTGGGTGATATTCATGCCGCCACGCCCGGCCAGCAGGAACTTGCGGCCGACCGAGGGCATCGCGTCGTAGACGTCGACCTGCGCCCCGCCCTGCGCCAGCGTTTGCGCGGCCATCAGCCCGGCGGGACCGCCGCCGATGACGGCGACACGAAAAGGTGTCAAACTAGGCTGCATGAATTCGGTCCGATATGAGACAAAGTTACAGGAGATACGATGGGCGCCACTTTTTGGATTAAACGCTATTTACAGGCCGCAGTACCCTTGTTTGCGATACTGGCGGCGGTGGAGTGGTTCAAAGGTTCGACCGCGCGCGAAGACTATCTGAGCGCCGCCGTCTGGGCGCTGTTCGCGGCGGCCATTTTCACCTACGCGGCGTGGCGCCGCTACCGCAACGCCCAGGCCTGCGCCTTGTGCGACAACCTGGACGCCGCGCGCGGCGCCAACGCCAAGCCTAAAAAGCCCTAGGACTTAGCCGCCGGTCACCGGCGGGAAGAACGCCACCTCGGCGCCGTCGGCCAGCGCCGTGTCGGCGCCGCACATCACCTGGTTGCAGGCCATGCGCAATGCCGGATTGCCCAGCGCCTGCTGCCAGGCCTCGCCGCGCGCGGCCAGGTGGGCGCGCAAGGCGCCGACGGTGGTCACGCCGGCCGGCAGGTCCAGCGTCTCGGACGACGCGCCCAGCGCTTCGCGCACGCTGGCGAAAAATTTTACGGTAACAGACATTAGTGCATTAACTCGCTAAACGGTATAAATCGAACGGTGTCGCCGGCCGCGATGGCCTGGCCGGGGGGATTGTCGATCACGCCATCGCCCCATACGGTCGACGTCAGCACGCCGGAACTCTGGTTGGTGAACAATTCAAGGCCGCCGGCCGCGTTGATGCGCGCGCGCAGGAACTCGTTGCGCTTGTCCGCCTTCGGCCAGTTGAAATCGGCGCGCATGGTGAACGCGCGCGGAGCCAGCGCCTCGGTCACGCCCTGCAGGCGCAGCACGAACGGGCGAACAAACATCAGGAAGGTGATGAAGCTCGACACCGGATTGCCCGGCAGGCCGACAAAGAAGGCCTGCCCCACCTCGCCGAACGCCAGCGGCTTGCCCGGCTTGACGGCGATCTGCCACATATTCAGCTTGCCCTCCGCCTCGACGGCGGGCTTGATGTGATCCTCCTCGCCGACCGACACGCCGCCGGAGGTGATGATCAGGTCATGGCCTTGCGCGCACTCGCGCAGCACCGAGCGGGTGGCGTCGAGCGAATCGGGCACGATGCCGAAATCGCTGATCTCGCAGCCCAGGTTTTCCAGCAACGCGCGCAGCGTGAAGCGGTTGGAGTTGTAGATGGCGCCAGGCGCCAGCGGCTCGCCCGGCATCGTCAGCTCGTCGCCGGTGAAGAACACGGCCACGCGCAGCCTGCGCTTGACCGGCAGCTCGGCCAGGCCGACCGATGCGGCCAGCCCCAGCTCCTGGCTGCGCAGGCGCGTGCCGGCCGGCAGGATGATGCTGCCGTTGGTGATGTCCTCGCCGGCGCGGCGTATCCATTCGCCGGACTTGGGCGTGTGGCGGATCGTGACCACGTTGCCGGCCAGCTCGCACTGCTCCTGCATGACCACCGCGTCCGCGCCCTCCGGGATCAACGCGCCGGTGAAGATGCGCGCGGCGGTCCCCGGCAGCAAAGGCTGGCCGACGTGGCCGGCCGGGATGCGCTGCGAAACCGTCAGGGCCGCGCGGCCGCTGGCGCAATCGGCGGCGCGTACCGCGTAGCCGTCCATCTGCGTGTTGTCCATGCCCGGCACGTTCATGCCCGACACCTGCGCCTTCGCCAGCACGCGGCCGTTGGCCGACAGCGTCGATACCACTTCAACATCGGCCACGGGACGCGCGGCGGCGGCCATCAGGGCCAGCGCTTCGGCGACCGCCAGCATCGGCCTGGGCTGGAACTTGGGCTTGGATTCGTCGCTCATGGTTACAGGCCGGTGTTGGCGGCGATGTAGGCCTTCATCTTTTCAACGTCCGGCGGCATGACGACGAACTTCTGCGGCAGGTCTTCGATGTTCTCGAAGCCTTCCGGACGTTCGGCGTCCTCGCCCAGCGCGTCGAGGATAGTTTCGTTGAACTTGGCGGCCAGCGCGGTCTCCAGCACGATCATCGTCACGCCGGGCTCCAGGTGCTCGCGCGCGACCTTGATGCCGTCGGCGGTGTGGGTGTCGATGACGATGCCGTAGTCGTCGGCCACGTCGCGGATCGTGTTCAGGCGGTCTTCATGGGTGGACTTGCCGGACTTGAAGCCGTACTTGGCCACCAGCTTGAACTCGTCGCCGTCGCTGCCCGGCTTGCCGGACAGGTCGAAGCCGCCGTGGGTTTCCACCTTCTGGAACAGCGCACGGGTGCGGTCACCGTCGCGGCCCACCAGGTCGTAGATGAAGCGCTCGAAGTTGGACGCCTTGGAGATGTCCATCGACGGGCTGCTGGTGTGGTAGGTCTCGGACGACTTGCGCACGCGGTACACGCCGGTGCGGAAGAACTCATCGAGCACGTCGTTTTCGTTGGTGGCGGCGACCAGCTTGTCGATCGGGAGGCCCATCATGCGGGCGATGTGGCCGGCGCAGATATTGCCGAAGTTCCCCGACGGGACGGTGAACGACACCTTCTGGTCGTTCGACGTGGTCGCCGACAGGTAGCCGCGGAAGTAGTACACCACCTGCGCCACCACCCGCGCCCAGTTGATCGAGTTGACGGTGCCGATCTTCTGCTTGGCCTTGAACGGCAGGTCGTTGGACACCGCCTTGACCATGTCCTGTGCGTCGTCGAACACGCCTTCGATGGCGATGTTGAAGATGTTCGGGTCCTGCAGGGAGAACATCTGCGCGGTCTGGAAGGCGCTCATCTTCTTGTGCGGCGACAGCATGAACACGCGGATGCCCTTCTTGCCGCGCATCGCATATTCGGCGGCGCTGCCGGTGTCGCCGGAGGTGGCGCCGAAGATGTTCAGCTGCGCGTTATGCTTGGCCAGCGTATATTCGAACAGATTGCCCAGCAATTGCATCGCCATGTCCTTGAAGGCCAGCGTCGGGCCGTTGGACAGCGCCTGCAATACCAGCTTGGTGCCGTTCGCGCCCTCTTCCAGCACGCGCAATGGCGTGATCTGGCTGGCCTTTTCGCCTTTGCGGGCGTTTTTGTAGACTTCCTTGGTGTAGGTCTTGGCGGTCAGCGCGCGCAGGTCGGCTTCCGGAATATCGGTCGCGAACTTCTTCAGGATCTCGTAGGCCAGGTCGGCGTACGACAGCTGGCGCCATGCATCGAGTTCGGCGCCGGTCACTTGCGGGTAGGCGGTCGGCAGGAACAGGCCACCATCGGCTGCCAGGCCACCCAGCAGGATGTCGGAGAATTGTTGGGAAGAAGACGAAGCGGCCGATGCGGCGGCGCGGGTAGACACGTATTGCATAGATTAGAAAGTCCGGTTGAGCTGACGGATAAAAGGCAGAACGGTACAAAGCGAGCGGATATTATAGTGCGCCGCGCCGGTTCCCGTGAAATTCGCGTTGTTTTATGGTTATCGGCGCCGGGCGCGGGGGCTGGCCTTGGGCTCGCCCCTCCCCCTATACTATGGAGCATATTCCCAAAAAATTAACGAAATGAGCCAGTCAGACCACCGCCAGCCGCACCGCTTCGCCAACTATCTGTGGCTCTGCCTGGGGTTTTTGCTCGTCGCCGCGCTGGCCTTTTCGGTCTACGTGTGGACGGAAAGGCGCATCGACCGCGCCAATGAGCTGCGCTACCACTCCCACAGCATCGTCGACGAGCTGCGCCAGTCGTCGGACGACTTGACCCGCATGGCGCGCACCTACGTGGTCACCGGCGAGGAGCGCTATCGCCTGCATTATCAGGAAATCATCGAGATCCGCGAAGGCCGCTTGCCACGTCCGCTGGACTACGACAACGTCTATTGGGACCTGGTGCTGGACCAGACCCACCGTCCGCGCGCGGCGGGCGTTGGCATCCCGCTGCTGGAGATGATGCGGGCCGCTGGCTTCAGCACGGCGGAAATGGCGCTGCTGGCCGAGGCCAAGCAGAACTCGGACCGGTTGACCGGCATCGAACACGCCGCCATCGCCATCAGGGCCGGCGGCGATCCGCAGGCGCTGCCCGGCGCCGTGGCCATGCTGCACGACGCGGCCTACCATCGCGCCAAGGCTGGCATCATGGGGCCGATCGCGAAGGTCAACGCCAGCGTGGACCTGCGCACCCGCGAGGCCGTCGAGAATGCGGCCTTCGACGCCAGCATCGCCCGCAACGTGTTCACGCTGATCGCGCTGCTGCTGATGGTGCTCCTTTGGCGCACCAAGCGCAGCCTGGACGCGGCGCTGGGCTGCGGTGTCGATCAGCTGCGCGCCGGGATTGAACGCCTGGGCCGCGGCGATTTCGCCGAACCGCTGGCTGTCGCACCCGACGCGCGCGACAGCGTCTGGGGATGGCTGGCGCAAACGCAGCAAAGCCTGGCGCGGCTCGACGCCGAGCGCGAGGCCGCACTGGAACGCATGCGGCGCGTCAGCCGCCTGTACTCGGCGCTGAGCCTGTGCAACCAGGCCATCGTGCGCTGCCGCAGCGAGGCCGAACTGTTCGAACAGATTTGCCAGGCGATCGTCACCCACGGCGGCATGACGATGGCCTGGATCGGCATGGTCGATCACGAATCCGGGCAGGTCAGGCCGGTGGCCTCGGCCGGCAGCGGCACCGAATACCTGGCGAACCTGCAGGTGTCGCTGGACGCCGCCGTGCCGCAGGGACGCGGCCCGATAGGCTTGGCCTTCCGCAGCGGCGAACCGCATTGGTGCCAGGATTTCGTCAACGCGCCGGAGACGGCAAGCTGGCATGAGGTGGGCGCGCGCTACGGCTGGAGGGCGTCGGCGTCGATCCCGCTGCGGCGCAAGGGCCGGGTGGTCGCATTGTTCTCGCCCTACGCCGACACCGTCAACGCCTTCGACGAGGAAGTGCGCGCGCTGCTGTTGGAGATGCAGCTGGACGTGGAGTTCGCGCTGATGAACTTCGACCAGCGGGCCGCCCGCAAACATGCCGAGGAATCGCTGCGCACCAGCGAGCAGCACCTGCGCACCATCATCGAGACCGACCCCGAATGCATCCTGCTGATCGACGCGGACCGCCGCCTGGTGGAGATCAACGCCGCCGGCCTGGCGATCATGGGCGCCGACTCGCTGGAGCAGTTGCAGCGGCACGGTACAATTGAACTGATCATGCCGGAATACAGGGAAGCGTTCCTGGCGCTGCACCAGCGCGTGACCGGCGGCGAACCGGGACGGCTGGAGTTCAAGATACAAGGCCTGAAGGGAGGCATGCGCTGGCTGGAGACGCACGCCGCCCCGATGGACGGCGCCGGCGGCCAGCGACTACTGCTCGGGATCACCCGCGACGTCACCGACCGCAAGCTCGCCGACGAGCGCATACAGTACCTGGCCCACTACGACTCCCTGACCGGGCTGCCGAACCGCGCACAGTTGCAGGAGCACGCGCACCTGGCGCTGGCCATGGCGGAGCGCAATCGCGAGCCGATGGCGGTGTTGATGCTGGACCTGGACCATTTTAAGGATATCAACGACTCGCTGGGCCACAGCATCGGCGACGACCTGTTGCGCGAACTGGCCAAGCGCCTGCGTGGCGGCCTGCGCGCGCAGGACATCCTGGCCCGGCTGGGCGGCGACGAATTCATTTTCATACTCCAGCGGGTGGAAGCCGATGAAGCTGCCGATGTGGCCAGCAAGCTGCTGGACCTGATCGACCAGCCGCTGCGCGTCGGCGCCCACGACCTGAAGGTGAGCGGATCGATAGGCGTGGCCATGTACCCGGCCGATGGCGCCGACCTGGAGACCCTGCTGCAGCGCGCCGACGCCGCCATGTACCAGGTCAAGAACAGCGGCCGCCACGGACTGCGCTTCTTCACCGCCGCCATGCAACAGCGGGCCGCGCGCCATCTGCAGCTGGTCAACGCGCTGCGCTACGCACTGGAGCGCGATCAGATGCACGTGGTCTACCAGCCGCAGATGTCGCTGGGCGAGCGACGCATCGTCGGCGCTGAGGCGCTGCTGCGCTGGAGCACACCGGAACTTGGCACGGTGTCGCCGGCCGAATTCATACCGGCCGCGGAGGAAAGCGGATTGATACAGTCCATCGGCACCTGGGTGCTGCGCCAGGCCGTGCGCCAGGCGCGGGCTTGGCTGGACCAGGGTTTGCCGCCCATCGTCATGGCGGTCAACCTGTCGGCCATCCAGTTCCGCAACAGCGAGCTGCCCAATCTGATCACGCGGATACTGGACGAGGAAGGCCTGCCGCCGGAGTACCTGGAGCTGGAGTTGACGGAGGCCGTGGCGGCGCATGATCCGCAGGGTGCGATCGCGATCATGAACGAACTGCACCAACGCGGCGTGCGGATGTCGATCGACGATTTCGGCACCGGCTTCTCGTCGCTCAGTCATTTGAAGAAGTTCAAGGTCTACAAGCTGAAGATCGACCAGTCCTTCGTGCGCGACATCAGCACCGATGCCGAGGACAAGGCCATCGTCAGCGCCATCATCAACATGGCGCGCAGCCTCGGGTTGAAGACCATCGCCGAAGGCGTGGAGACGGCGGAGCAGCTGGCCTTCCTGCGCGCGCAGCAATGCGATGAAATGCAGGGCTACTACTTCAGCAAACCGGTGCAGCCGGCGGCGTTCGAGCAGCTCGCGCTGGAGATGGCCGCCAAGGATCTCTGATCAACAGGCCGCGTGGTTGACGGTGATCACGTGGATCGCCAGGCCGCCCAGCGAGGTTTCCTTGTACTTGGCCTGCATGTCCGCGCCGGTCTGGCGCATGGTTTCGATGACTTCGTCCAGGCTGACGAAGTGGGTGCCGTCGCCCTTCAGGGCCAGCGAGGCGGCGGTGATGGCCTTGACCGCGCCCATGCCGTTACGCTCGATGCAGGGAATCTGCACCAGGCCGCCGATCGGGTCGCAGGTCATGCCCAGGTGATGCTCGATGCCGATTTCCGCCGCGTTTTCGATCTGGTTGTTGGAACCGCCCAGCGCCGCCACCAGGCCCGCCGCCGCCATCGCACAGGCCACGCCAACCTCGCCCTGGCAGCCGATTTCCGCGCCCGAGATCGAGGCGTTCCGCTTGCACAGCATGCCGATGGCGGCAGCCGTCAACATGAAGTTGCGCACGCCGGTGACCGGGTCGCTCGGCTTGCAGTCTTCCGCGTAGTAGCGCAGCACCGCCGGAATGATGCCGGCCGCGCCGTTGGTCGGCGCCGTCACCACGCGCCCGCCGGCGGCGTTTTCCTCGTTGACCGCCATCGCATACAGGCTGACCTGGTGCAGCGCGTCGTGCGGCAGGTCGTTGGAGCGGTTGTCGGACGCCTTGGCGTCGCTGGCCTGCTTCCACAGGTTGGCGGCGCGGCGCTTGACGTGCAGGCCGCCCGGCAGTTGGCCCGCCGTTTCAAGGCCGTGGGCGATGCAGTCGCGCATGACGTGCCAGATCTTGTCGATGCCGGCGTTCAGCTCATCGTCGGTGCGCTTGACGTTTTCGTTCGCACGCAGCATTTGCGGGATGGTCAGGCCGGTGCGTTCGCCGTGGGCCAGCAGCTGGTCCATGGTGTCGAAGGCGAAGGGAATCGCGGCGGCGGGCGCGCTGCCCACCATCGGCGCGGCCTGGTGGGCTTCACCCTCCTCCTTGATAAAGCCGCCGCCCACCGAGTAGTACACCTTGCTGAAGGTGCTGCCGTCGGCGCGGGTCAGCGTGAATCGCATGCCGTTCGGATGCTCGGCCAGCGACTCGGCCATGTGGAAGATCAAGTTTGTGCCGCGCTTGAACGGCACCTTGTGGGAGCCCAACAACAAAAGCTCGCCCATTTCTTCGGCTTTCGCCAGTTGAGAGTCGACGCTGGTGGGCACCACGTCCTGCGGCGTCTCGCCCATCAGGCCGAGGATCACCGCCTTGTCGGTGGCGTGGCCGACGCCGGTCAACGCCAGCGAGCCATACAGCTCGGCGGTGACGCCGGTGACGTCGTCCAGCGGAGCGCTATCGAGCAGAAAACGGCGGGCCGCCACCATCGGTCCCACGGTGTGGGAACTCGACGGCCCTATGCCGATTTTAAACAGGTCGAATACGCTCATGTCCATCAGTTGTCTCTCTCTTTTTTATATGTGTTTGAATTACGCCGCTTTGCCCAGGTGGACGTCGACGTTGGCCAGCATGTCGGCCACCATCTCGTCGACGCCGATGCGGGCTTTCCAGCCCCAGTCGGTGGTGGCGGTGGTGTCGTCCAGGCTTTGCGGCCAGGTGTCGGCGATGGCCTGGCGGCTGTCCGGCTTATAGCCGATCTTGAAGTCCGGCAGCGCGCGCGTGATCGCGGCGGCCAGCTGCTCCGGGTTGAACGACACGCCAGCCACGTTGTAGGCCGAGCGCACCTTCACCTGTTCCGCCGGCGCGTCCATCAGTTCGATGGTGGCGCGGATCGCATCGGGCATGTAGATCATCGGCAGCGTGGTCTGCGGGCCGAGGAAGCACTCATAGCGTTCGCCACGCAACGCCGAGTGGAAGATGGCGATGGCGTAGTCGGTGGTGCCGCCGCCCGGTGGCGACTTGAAGCTGATGATGCCCGGGTAGCGGATCGAACGCACGTCGACGCCGTACTTGATGAAGTAGTACTCGCACAGGCGCTCGCCGGCCAGCTTGCTGATGCCGTAGATCGTGGTCGGATCCATCACCGTGGTTTGCGGCGTGTTGACGGCCGGGGTGTTCGGGCCGAAGGCGGCGATCGACGAAGGCCAGAAGATACGCAGCGGCTTGCCGATGGCGCCGCGCTCGCGCGCCACTTCCAGGATGTTGAGCAGGCCGTCCATGTTCAGCGTCCAGGCTTTCAGCGGCGCCGCTTCGCCGGTGGCCGACAGCATCGCCGCCAGCTGGTAGACCTGGGTGATGCCCTCGTCCGTGACCAGCGCCGACAACGCCGCCTTGTCCAGCACATTGAGCGTGGTGTAGCGCGCCGCGTTGTACAAATTGGTCGGGCTGATGTCGGCGGCGATGACGTTTTGCGCGCCGTGCTGGGCGGCCAGCGCCTCCACCAGTTCACTGCCGATCTGGCCGTTGGCGCCGATGACGAGGATGCGTTCTTGGGTATTCATATTGTTGTTCCTGACGATTTTCATGTTTAGTTCTTCAGCAGGCCAAGTTCACGGCCTGCCTGTTCGAATGCTTTGAGCACGGTCTCCAGCTGTTCGCGGCTGTGGGCCGCCGACAGTTGGACACGCACGCGCGCCTGGCCCATCGGGACCACGGGGTAGAAGAAGCCGCTGAGCAGAACGCCCAGCTCATACATTCGTGCCGCGAATTTCTGCGCGACGGGCGCGTCGAACAACATGACAGGAACTACAGGGTGCGTACCCGGCTTGATGGTGAAGCCGATACGCTCGATCTCCTTGCGGAAGAAGGCGGTGTTTTCGTGCAGGCGGTCGCGCAGCTCGGTCGATTCCGACAGCTTTTGCAGCACGGCCAGCGAGGCGCCGGCGATCGACGGCGCCAGCGTGTTCGAGAACAGGTAGGGACGCGACTTCTGGCGCAGCATGTCGATCACTTCCTTGCGCGCCGAGGTGAAGCCGCCCATCGCGCCGCCCAGGGCCTTGCCCAGGGTGCCGGTGATGATGTCGATGCGGCCCATGACGTTATGGTGCTCATGCGTGCCGCGCCCGGTCTTGCCCATGAAGCCGGAGGCGTGGCATTCGTCGATCATCACCAGCGCGCCGTATTTGTCGGCCAGGTCGCAGATCTTGTCCAGCTGGGCGATGGTGCCGTCCATCGAGAACACGCCGTCGGTGACGATGACCTTGTGGCGCTTGCCGGCGGCGGCCAGCAGTTGCGTTTCCAGGTCGGCCATGTCGTTGTGGGCGTAGCGGAAGCGCGCGGCCTTGCACAGGCGGATGCCGTCGATGATGGAGGCGTGGTTCAGCGCGTCCGAGATGATGGCGTCGTTCTCGTCGAACAGCGGCTCGAACACGCCGCCGTTGGCGTCGAAGGCCGCCGCGTACAGGATGGTGTCCTCGGTGCCGAGGAACTTGGAGATCGCCTGCTCCAGCTGCTTGTGCACCGTCTGCGTGCCGCAGATGAAGCGTACCGAGGACAGGCCATAACCATATTTTTCGGTCGCCGCGATGGACGCCTGCGCCACCCATTCCTGGCCGGACAGGCCCAGGTAGTTGTTGGCGCACATATTGATCAGCATTCGACCGTCTTCGCTCATCACTTCCGCGCCCTGGCGCGAGGCCAGTACGCGTTCTGGCTTGTAGAGGCCCTGCTCGCGCAATTGGTCGAGGTTTTGCTGCAGGCCGCTGAAGAAGGTGCTTTTTGCTGGAGTGGTCATGATGGTTCCTGTCTGTGGTACGATTTCACTACGTTATGAGAAATCCGTTATATCAAACTCAAATTCAATATATCGAATATTACAGAACACCAGTGAACAGCGCAAGCCGTGCGCGCGCAATCATTCACTTGAAATTTAGCCCATCTGCCGAATAAAACAATGAACACACCCGTTTCGACCAATGCACCTCCAGAAGTCGGCGCCGCCCTGCAGCGGCTGCGCCTGGCCCGTGGCCTGACGCTGGAGGATCTGTCGCGCATTGCCGGCGTCTCCAAGTCGATGCTGTCCCAGATCGAGCGGGAAAAGGCGAATCCGACCATCGCCATCACCTGGCGGCTGGCCAACGCGTTGGGAGTGCAGATCGGCGAGCTGCTGGCGACAGCCGAACGGGAAACGGAGACCATCCGTGTGATCGACGCGCACGAAATCCCCACCCTGCCCGGCCATCATGCCGGCTACGTGCTGCGCATACTGGGTCCGCTGGAACTGGCCAGCAAATATGAGTGGTATGAACTGACGCTGGCGCCGGGCGGAGAGCTGGCGTCGCAGGGACACGATCCGGGCGCGCAGGAGCATCTGACGCTGCTGCACGGCTCAGTGGAGGTGGAGGTCGGAACCGACAAGAAGAAGGTAAAGCTGGGCAGCACGGCGCGCTACCCGGGGGACCAGCAGCACATCATCCGCAACGTCGGCAAGACCGAGGCGAAGGCGGTGCTGGTGGTCATACACCGATAATTACCAGTTCGATTCACGCTCCGGCGTGGAGCTGATGCGGTGGATGGCGAGGTCGGCGCCCTGGAACTCGTCCTCCGGGTCCAGGCGCAGGCCCAGTGTGGCTTTCAGCACGCCGTAGATGGCGAAGCCGCCCGCCAGCGCGATCACCACGCCCAACACGGTGCCGCCCAACTGCGCGGCAAACGAGACGCCGCCGATGCCGCCCAGCGCCTTCTGGCCGAAGATCCCCGCCGCGATGCCGCCCCATGCGCCGCACAGGCCATGCAGCGGCCACACGCCCAACACGTCGTCGATCTTCCATTTGTTCTGCGCCAGCGTGAACATCCAGACAAACACCGCGCCGGCGATCGCGCCGGTGGCCAGTGCGCCCAGCGGGTGCATCAGGTCCGAGCCGGCGCACACCGCCACCAGGCCGGCCAGCGGACCGTTGTAGGCGAAGCCGGGATCGTTCTTCCCCATCAGCAGCGCGACCAGCGTGCCGCCGACCATCGCCATCAGCGAGTTCACCGCCACCAGGCCGTTCATCTTGTCCAGCGCCTGCGCGCTCATGACGTTGAAGCCGAACCAGCCCACCGTAAGGATCCACGCGCCCAGCGCCAGGAAGGGAATCGACGATGGCGGATGGGCGGCGATGGCGCCGTTCTTCATGTAGCGTCCACGGCGCGCGCCCAGCAGCAGCACCGCCGGCAAGGCGATCCAGCCGCCGACCGCGTGCACCACCACCGAGCCGGCGAAGTCGTGGAACTCGGCGCCGAACGCGGACATCAACCATTCCTGCACGCCGAAGCGGTGGTTCCAGACGATGCCCTCGTAGAATGGATAGACCAGGCCGACCAGCAGCGCGGTGGCGATCAGCTGCGGATGGAAGCGCGCCCGCTCGGCGATACCGCCCGAGATGATCGCCGGGATGGCGGCGGCGAACGTCAGCAGGAAGAAGAACTTGACCAACTCATAGCCGTTCTTGGCGGCCAGCACCTCGGCCGAGGAGAAGAAGTTGACGCCGTAGGCGATGCTGTAGCCGACGAAAAAGTAGGCGATCGTCGATACCGCGAAATCCACCAGGATCTTGACCAGCGCGTTGACCTGGTTTTTCTTGCGCACCGTGCCCAGCTCCAGAAACGCGAAGCCGGCATGCATGGCCAAAATCATGATGGCGCCTAGCAGTATGAACAATGCATTGGCGCCGTCTTTGTATCCATCCATCAAAATCTCTCCCCAAAATAATGCAAAAATTGACAACGAGCACTGATAAAAGCAATTTTCGTTCCAATTTGGTGCAGATTTTAAGTGGTTGATTTTATGATGTTTTTATTTTGTGCAGGAAGCCGCACCAAGTCCGTGCGCACCGAAATAAGGCGTCATTTTGGTGCGTGCGGACTCGGGACTCAGATCGGGGCGCCGGGCGGGATTGCCGGCAGTGCGCGTAGCTTGACGCTGTGCGGATCTGCCAGATAAGCGGTGATCTGCGCGGCGGCCTGCTTGCGGCTGTCGGCGGTGACGCCTTTGCCGGGGTTCTTTTGCAGCCATTGCGCCAGCTCGCGCGCCGATTGGCGCACCTCGGCGTCGACTTGCGGATGCAGCTTGCCGCTATCGAGCAGATTCAAGGTCGCATCGATCACGACCCAGTTGGCGGCCAGTTGCACCGCTTCTCCGCCAGCCAGCGAGGCGGGCACCGGCTCGCGCTTCCATGTCTTTTGCAGCAGCAGCGACAGCACTTCCTGCACGCCGGGCTGCTGCGCGTCGCGCGCGTGCTGCCAGGCGACGCGGTTGATGCGGGCCGGATCCAGCAGGAAGCCGGCGGTCTGCGCGGCGCCCGCCTCGGCGATCGAGAAGGCGTCGAACACCGAGTCCATGCGGGTGGCGAAGTATTCGCGGCTGCGCTCATGGCCCATGGCCGGCGGCGTCAGGACGTCGAGCACATTGGCCGGCAGCGCCAGGTATTCGGCGCGCAGGCTGTCCGCCAGCCGGTTCAGCGCCTGGCGCTGCACCGATGCGTCGACCGCCTTGATGCCCGCCTTGGCGATGCCGGCCTTGACGTCGCCGCTGCTGGCGTAATCGAAATCGCCGCCGCCGATCAGCCGCGCAAGCGCTTCGCCTTGATAGCGCTGCAGCAGGTAGAGCGGCACCAGTCGCGCTTCCAGTTCGCCGAGCTGCCGGCTGTCGGGTAGCACATCTGCCGAGAAGGTTTGCAGCCCGCGCTGGCGTACGGCGCCCAGCTGGTCCCAGGTCTTGATCGAGTCGGCGCCGAAGTCCCACAGCAGGCCGTCGGGATGGCTGGAGCCGGGCGAGCGGTCGTCCTGGTCGCTGGAGTACAGCATGCCTGCCGCGCGCGCGTCGGCGCGCAGCTTGGCCAGCGCCGCCTGCTCCTGGGCGCCGCTGCCGAAATCGCCGTAGATGTATTTGACGATGTAGTCGTCCCACGGTCCGACGCCGACGCCGTAGGCATCGGCGATATCGACGTTGCCTTTGGCGTCCAGTTTGAGGATGGGATGCGGGTAGTCCATCACCGAGCCATTGCCCATGCGGCTGGCGGCGAAGTTGTGGGCGAAGCCCAGCGTGTGGCCGACTTCGTGCGCGGCCAGCTGCCGCAGGCGCGCCAGCGCCATGGCCTCGGCCAGTTTCTGCTTGTCGGCCGGGGCGTTCTTGCCGTATGGGGCGAGCAGGCTTTCGGCGATCAGGATGTCCTGCCGCACGCGCTGCGAACCCAGTGTGACGGCGCCACGGATAATCTCGCCGGTGCGCGGATCGGCCAGCGCGTTCCCGTAGGACCAGCCGCGCGTGGCGCGGTGCACCCAGTGGATCACGTTGTAGCGGATGTCCATCGCGTCCACGCCCTCGGGCAGCAGCTCGACGCGATAGGCGTCCTTGAAGCCGGCCTTCTCGAAGGCGCTGGCCCACCACGACGCGCCGGCGATCAGCGCCGAGCGCACCGGCTCCGGCGCGCCACGGTCGACGTAGTAGACGATGGGCTTCTTGACCGTGCTGACCGCCGCCGATGGATCGGTTTTCTCAAGGCGGTGCCGCACCTGCCAGTGCACGTCGATGCTGCTGGCGAGCGGCGTGGCGAAGTCGTAGTAGCTGGCGTCGAAGCCGCCGGAATATGGATGGTAGCTGCGCGGGCGCCAGCCGCTGGTGCTCGCGGGCAGGCGCACCATGCTGATGCGCTGGCGCAGCGACAGGCTGCCGGCATCCGCCGCGACCTGACGCACGTACTCGGCTTGTCCCGGACCGGCAAAGGTCAGCAGCGATTCCAGCTCGACGTTGTCGGGGAAGGCCTTGGCCTGCTCCGCCAGCACAGCGCTGCGCGCCGCATCAACCTGATACGCGCCCTGCTTGGCCGCGGCCAGCCGCGCGCCGACGCCGTGACGGTCGGCCAGCAGGAAGCTGGAGAAGTCGATCAGGTGCCGTTCGCCCTCGCTGGCCAGGATGTCGCCGGACCACAGCACGCCGCTGGCGAAGGATTCGGCGACGGCGGCGCGTTCGTCCTTGTCCGCCGAGGCGGCGATGAAGTTGGTGTTCTCCTGCACCAGGAACAGCCTGGCGCCGTGCTTCTCGAAGTGCACCATACGCATCTCGCCCGGCTGGCCGCGATCGAGACCAACATCGTTTGATCCCAGCGCATAGGGCAAGGAGCTCAATAGCAGAAAGGGCTGCTCCAGCGCCGACACGGACAGCAGCACCCTGCCCTTGTCCGTGTCGCGCCAGACGTCGATGAAGCCCGGCTGCGATTGCATGCCGCGCGTGACATCGACGATCTTCTTGACCGCTGGCGAAGATGCGGCGGCCGTATTATCTGCGGCGGTGGCCAGCCCCGGCGCCACGCCCGACATCAAGATGGCGAACAGCAGCGGTCCGGCGGCTGGCGCGGCCCTCACTGCTGGCCCGCCGCTTTGACGGTCTCCGTGGCGCCGTCCATCTTCAGCGCGCGGCTGAGGAAGCCCCAACGATCCGCCACTTCCTCGATCTGCTTGGTGGTCGGCTTGCCGGCGCCGTGGCCCGCCTTGCTGTCGATGCGGATCAGGATCGGCGCGCCGCCCGCCTGGTCGGCCTGCGCGGTGGCGGCGAACTTGAAGCTGTGCGCCGGCACCACGCGGTCGTCATGGTCGGCGGTGGTGATCATGGTCGCCGGGTAGCAGGTGCCCTTCTTCAGGTTGTGCAGCGGCGAATACTTGACCAGCGCCTTGAACTCGTCGGCGTTGTCGGACGAACCGTAGTCCGAAGTCCACGCCCAGCCGATGGTGAATTTGTGGAAGCGCAGCATATCGAGCACGCCCACCTGCGGGATCGCCGCGGCGAACAACTCGGGACGCTGCGTCATCGCCGCGCCGACCAGCAGGCCGCCGTTGCTGCCGCCGCCGATGGACAGCTTGGCCGGCGACGTGACCTTGTGCGCGATCAGCCATTCGGCCGCGCCGATGAAGTCGTCGAACACGTTCTGCTTTTGCAGCTTGGTGCCGGCCGCGTGCCACGATTCGCCGTACTCGCCGCCGCCGCGCAGGTTGGCCATCACGTAGACGCCGCCCATTTCCAGCCACGCCAGGTTGGCGACCGAGAACGATGGCGTCAGCGAGATATTGAATCCGCCGTAGCCGTACAGGTAGGTCGGATTGCTGCCGTCGAGCTTCAGGCCCTTCTTCGATACGATGAACATCGGCACCCGGGTGCCATCGCGGCTGGTGAAGAACTCCTGGCGGGTTTCAAACGCGGCCGGATCGAAGTCCACCTTGGCCTGGCGATAGACGCTGCTCTTGTTGGCCTTCAGGTCGTAGCGGTAGATGGTGGTCGGCGTGGTGAAGCTGGTGTACGAATAGAAGGTCTCCGTATCATTGCGCTTGCCGCCGAAACCACCCGCCGAGCCGAGGCCTGGCAGCTCCAGGTCGTGCAGCGGCTTGCCTTTGAGGTCGTACACCTTGACCAGGCTGTGGGCGTCGCTCAGGTAGTCCACCAGCAGCTGGTTGTTGACGATGGACGCGGACACCATGGTGTTCGAGCTCTCGGGGACGATCTGCTTCCAGTTCAGCACACCCGGCTTGCGGGTGTCGATGGAGATGATGCGGCCGCGCGGCGCATCGCGCTCGGTGCGGAACCAGAACACCATGCCATCGTTGCCGATGAAGTTGTACGACGCGTCGAAGTCCTCCAGCAGCGGCACCACCTTGGCGTCCCTGCGCGACAGGTCCTTGTAGTAGACGCGGTTCTTGTTCTCCGTGCCTTGCGAGGCGGAGATGATCAGGAAGCGGCCGTCCTCGGTGACCTCGGCGCCAAAGCCCCAGTCCTTGTGGTCCGGGCGGTCGTACACCAGCGTGTCCGCGCTTTGCGGCGTGCCGATCTTGTGGAAGTACAGCTTCTGGAAGTAGTTCACGTCGGCCAGCTTGGTGGCCTCCTTCGGTTCGTCGTAGCGGCTGTAGAAGAAGCCGGAACCGTCGTGCAGCCACGCGGTGTTGGAGAACTTGACCCACTGGATGCGATCCTCGATGTCCTTGCCGCTGTCGATGTCGCGCACCTTGATCTCGTTCCAGTCGGAGCCGGATGCCGCGGTGCTGTAGGCCAGGTAGCGGCCATTGGGGCTCACCGCCAGGCCGGCCAGTGCGACGGTGCCGTCGGCGGCCAGCGTGTTCGGGTCGAGCAGCATGCGTGGCACATCGGCCAGCGTCTTCATCGTGTACAGCACCGACTGATTCTGCAGGCCGTCGTTACGGCTGTAGAAATAGCGGCCGCCTTCCTTGAACGGGACGCTGAAACGCTCGAAGTTCCACAGCTTGGTCAGGCGGCTCTTGATCGCGTCGCGGCCCGGGATCTGCGACAGGTAACCCTGCGTCAGCTTGTTCTGCGCCTCGACCCAGGCGTGGGTCTCGTCGCTGTTGGCGTCTTCCAGCCAGCGGTAGGGATCGGCCACCTTGACGCCGTGGTAGTCGTCGGTCTGGTCGACGGTGCGGGTGACGGGATAGTTCATGCCGGGGCCGGAGACGGCGCAGGTTTGGGCGGAGGCGCTGTGCGCCAGCAGGACGGCGGCCGCCAAGGCAGCGCATTTCAAATGCTTCATGCGAAAGTCCGTAAGATCGAAGAATATTCGGAAGCGGCTGACCGGGCTGCGGCGCCGCCAAGGCTCATTGGCACCCGTCGTTACAACGGGTGCAGTGGTAAATCATAGCTTGCTTTGTGACAAATAAGCAATGATAGGAAAGCGTTATCGGCGTGGTTTATTCGGCGCGCAGGATGGCGTCCGTGCTGACCACGCGCACGTCGTGCATCTGGTTCAGGTACGCTTCCAGGTAGCCTTTGTGCGACGCGCCGACGATGACCAGCGTGCGGCTGCCGGGCAGATAGCTCATCGCCTCGCGGATGTTGGAGGCCATGCGCAGGTTGCGCGTTTCCCAATAGGCGACGTAGCCACGGCCATAATGCTTGGGTGACGGCTCCTCCAACGCGGCGCCGAAGTCGCTGTGGAATACCTGTTCGGCGGCGCTGGCGGCATTGTAGGCGCGGTACATCGCCAGCAGCCCGGCCGGTGTCGTCAACGCGCCGCGCAAGGCCTCGTCCTGACGCTTGCGGGCCGCGTTGGCGGGATTGTCCCAGGCTTTCATGATCGCCGCGCCGTAGGCTTTTTCGTCGTCCACGTTGGAGTCGGAGGTATGGTCATCCATCGCGTACAGCCGCTCAAGCCCGGAGCGGGCGGCGAGCGGCGCGGCGATCAGATAGGTCTCGTTGCGCTTTTGGCGCAGGCCGTTGAGGATCTCCACCAGTGTATCGTTCAAGCCGTCGCCAGCATGCTGCTCGGCGGCCGATAGGCGCAGCCATTGCACCATCGCGGACGCGGGTTCGCCCGCCGCCATGAAGAGTGACGCCAGCTTGCGGCGCTGCGCGGCGGTCGGCGCCGACGGCCAGGTGGCCAGCGTGCGATCCACTTGCGCGGTTGCGGCGGGGACGTCAAGGCCGGTGGCGCTGGCGGCCGGCGCCGGGTCCCAGCAATAGGACTTGATCGTATCGTCGTAGCGCTCGCGGTAGTTGCGCAGGTAGGCGCACTGCGTCCCGGAGAGCGATTCGATGGCGATGGCCTTGGGCTGCCAGCCCGCCAGGCGCTCCATCAGCACACTCAGACTGGCGGGATCGAAGGACTTCGGCAATTGCGAAAGATGTGCGGTGCCCAGCACCATCAGCTCGTTCTGCGGCCCTCGTTGCAGCTTGAACGCGCCGGGCTTGAACTCCTGGCCGGGCGATTCGGCGGCGATGGCACTACCGAAAAGCGCGGCGACAACAAGAATACCGGCGGACATACGCTGCATGGAACCTCCTGGAATAGATGGAATCGCGCCAGCTTAAGGAGGCCGTGGCTTGCG
Organism: Duganella sp. BJB1802; assembly: GCF_013369445.1. Lineage (NCBI taxonomy): Bacteria > Pseudomonadati > Pseudomonadota > Betaproteobacteria > Burkholderiales > Oxalobacteraceae > Duganella > Duganella sp. BJB1802. Next base: position 195,717 of record NZ_JABWEF010000011.1, read on the forward strand.
TGTCCGGATTATGCGACGTACCGCAGATTCCGCCCACCGAAACGCAAATATCCCGGATGGGACGCATGGACTGGATCAACCGCCGATATCGACCTCGTGGCGGGCGGGCGCCTGCCACTTCTCCAGCCATGCGATCAACTGCTCACCGGGGATGGGACGGCTCATGAAGTAGCCCTGTCCCTGGTCGCATCCCAGCTCCGCCAGCAGGCGCCATACGGCCTCGCTCTCGATGCCCTCGGCCACCACGCGCAGGCCCATGTTGTGACCAAGGTCGATGGTCGAGAGGACGATCTTGGTGTCGCCGATGTCGTTCTCCATGTTCAGCACAAAGGACTTGTCGATCTTGAGCTCATTCACCGGCAGGCGCTTGAGGTAGGCCAGCGACGAATAGCCGGTGCCGAAATCGTCGATCGACAAATCGAAGCCCATGGCGCTCAGGCGCTCCAGCGTGTGCTGGGCGCGCACCGGATCGTCCATGATGGCGCTCTCGGTGATCTCCAGGCAGAACGAGGCCGGGGCCAGCTTGTGGCGCGCCAGCGTCTCGGCGAACTTGGCCGGCAGGTCCTGGTCCATCAGGTCGCGCGTGGACAGGTTGACCGATATTTTCAACGGATAGCCCTTGGAGGCCAGCTCCTGGCACAGCTCCGCCGACTTCTCCATCACCCAGCGCGTCAGCACGCGGATAAAGCCGGTCTGCTCGGCGAAGGGAATGAACTCGTCGGGGAACACATTGCCGCGCTCCGGATGCACCCAGCGCACCAGCGCCTCCATGCCCACCACCTTGCCGGTATCGAGCATGATCTTCGGCTGCACGTGCAGGCGGAACTCGTTGCGCTCGATGGCGTTGCGCAGTTCCGTCAGCAGCGACAGGCTCTTCTCGCTGGACTTGTCCATCGCCGCGTCGTAGACCACGGCGCCGTCGTTGCGCTGCTTGGCCGCGTACATCGCCACTTCGGCCATGCTGAGCAAGGCCTCGCCGTCGCTGCCGTGTTCCGGATAGCCGGCGATGCCCAGGCCCGCGCCGATGTCCACCGTCTGGTCTTCCAGCGACAGCGGCGTCTCCAGCGCATGCAGGATCTCTTCGGCCATGCGCAGCGCGGAGTCGCGGTCGGAGGCCGGCAGCAGCACGGCGAATTCGTCGCCTCCCAGCCGCGCCACCTGCGCCGACGACTGGCGCCGGTTGGCCAGCAGCAGCTGCAAACGGCCGGCCACCTGGCGCAGCAAGGCGTCGCCGAAACTGAGGCCCATCACGTCGTTGACGTGCTTGAAGCGGTCAAGGTCCATCATCAGCACGAACACGGTCTCCTCGCGTTTGGCGGCATCGGCCAGCGCGTCGTTCAGCAGCAGCACGAACTGCGCGCGGTTCGGCAGGTTGGTCAGCGTGTCCCAGTACGCCAGCCGGCGGATTTCCTGTTCGCGCTTGGCGATCCCTTCGCGCATGGCGTCGAAGGCATGGGCCAGCGCGCCGATTTCGTCTTCGCGGCTGGTGTCGATCTGGCCCTTGTAATCGCCCTGCTCCAGCCGTCTCGCGGTCACGGCCAGTTCGCTGATCGGCTGGGCAATGCGCTTGGCGGTGAAGACGATGGCCAGCGCCGAGACCACGATGCCGCCCAGCGTCAGCGCGATCAGCCAGCGTTCCAGCCGGCTGTATTCGGCGGTCGCCTCGTCGATCGAGCGGGCCAGCAGCACGTTGGCGGTCTGTCCGCCGTCCTGGCCGATCGCCAGCAGGCGCGCGCTGTACTTGCCGGCGTCCAGCGTCAGGTCGAACGGGCCGGCCGGCGTGGCCTCCATCGCTTGCATCTGGTCGATCACCGTTTGCGCGACGGCGCCACTGAAGGTCGAGCCGACCGCCAGCCACTTGCCCTGCGCGTCGCGGGTCAGCACGCTGGTGTCGAGCGCGCTGACTTCGCGCATGTCGGTGGCCAACTGGCGGTCGATCGGGAAGGTCATCACGATCCAGCCGATGGTGGTCGGCGCCAGGATGGGCATGACCACGATCTGGTAGGGCCGGTGTTCGACGATGGCGATGCCGTTGGCGCCGCCCGAGGATTCGGCGGTATCGAGCATGCTGGCGACCTGCTTCTCCAGCGCGGCCGCCTGCTCAAGGTTGGTGGCGACGCTGATCTTGCGGTCGGCGTTGATCAGCATCGACAGCGAGGCGTGTATGCGCTTGCCGCTGTTGTCCAGCGCCGACAGGATGGTGCTGCGGTCGTTCTCGTCGTTGTTGCCGATGGTGGCCACGAAGGCGGTGTCGCGCGCCAGCAGTCGCGCGCCGAAGCGCAGGCTCTGCGCGTTCTGGTCGAGCAGGCGGCGGAACACCTTGGCGCCGTTCGCCAACTCGCTGCTGATGGACATCCGCGCGTTGTTGTCGATGCCGCGCTGGATCACCAGCAGGCCGATCACCTGCACGGCCACGATCAGCACCAGGAACAGTGTGACGATCCGGCTCTCCAGGCTGCGGAAGCGCATGTGCATGCTCGGGCTGTCCCTCAAAGTGTGGTCGACGAGGCGTCGTCGGCCACGGTCGGTTTCATCGGCAGCTTGAAGGCGGCGCTGGCCGGGGCGTCGCCCGCCTTCACCGTCACCAGCTGTTCCGGCGTGGCGCCGCCGACCGTGTTGTAGTGCCAGGCCTTGACCACGTACTTGCCGCCGGCCGGCAACTCGACGTGGGCGGCGCCGGCGGCGTCGGTCTTGGCGAAGTACGGCGTGTCGACCACTTTGACGTAGGCCAGCATCTTGTCGTGGATATTGCAGCCCAGGACCACGGTGCCCGCCTTGTCGAAGACTTGCGGCGTGGCCGACTGGCCGGAATACAGCTTCTGGTCGAACTTGTGGGCCGGCGAGAACGAATAGATGTGGTGGCGGACCTTGTCGTTATTCGGGAAGAAGATCTTGGCGCCGGTCTGGACCACGGTGACCAGCGGCAGGAACTTCAAGCCCTTCTGCTCGATCTCGGCCGTGGCCGGCGCGCGGCCGCTGGCCTGGCCGCTTTCCGGCTCCACGTAGATTACGGTGTCGGCCAGGGCCTTGCCGCCGGCGTCCTGCACCAGCACGGTGACGCCGGTGGCGCCCGCGCCGGCCGCGCTCAGCAACAACAGGGGAAATACCGTCTGGCGGATGACTTCACGGAGCATGGCGGACCTGGTCTCGTTTTTAAGGTTGAGCTCCGATTGTAGCGCCTGGAAAAAGATCCACGGAGCGGTTTTTCGCAGTTTGCTGAAAAATATTTCCACTGGTCATCAACCGGTCACAAAAAGATACTAATATCGTGCCGTTAAACCGACCTTGGCCACCCACCGTGAACTCCGTACTCAGCTCCAACATCAGCTATCTTCAGCCCAAGGGCGAGGATGAGGAGGCGGTGCTGCGCGCGCATCTGTTCGACATCCTGGTGCGCCGCCAGCTCAGCGCGCTGTTCCAGCCCATCATCCACATGCAGAGCGGCGAGATCATCGCCTACGAGGGCTTGATACGGGGGCCGTCCGACAGCCCGCTGCACGCGCCGATGAACCTGTTCAAGGTGGCGCGCGCCAACGGACTCACGGTCGAGGTCGAGCACCTGTGCCGGCGCGTGGTGCTGGAGCGCTTCGCCGAGCTCGGCCTGCCGGGCAAGCTGTTCCTCAACGTCAGCCCGGAATGCCTGCTGCAGCGCGACGCGCGCCACGGCGAGACGCTGGAGTACATCCACCAGATCGGCATCAACCCGGACCGGGTGATCATCGAACTGACCGAAAACCAGCCGACCTACGACTACGAGCTGATGCGCGACGCGGTGCTCCACTACCGCAACATGGGCTTCCAGATCGCCATCGACGACCTGGGCGAAGGCTTCTCCAGCCTGCGGCTGTGGTCGGAGCTGCGGCCCGAGTATGTCAAGATCGACATGCATTTCATCCAGGGCATCAACCACGATCCGGTCAAGCTGCAGTTCGTGCGCTCGATCCAGGAGATCGCCGACAAGTCCGACACGCTGGTGATCGCCGAGGGCATCGAGACCCAGGCCGAGCTGCTGGTGCTGCGCGATGTCGGCGTCGCCTTCGGCCAGGGCTACCACCTGGGCCGGCCGCACGCCCAGCCCGCGCGCACGGCGCCGGCCGAGGTGGTCAAGGCGCTGGCGCGCAACGGCGTGGCGGTCTACCCGCAGCGCGGCGCCGAGAAGCACGGCGCCAGCATCTCCAAGCTGCTGCATCGGGTGGAGGCGGTGCCGTCCAGCCTGAGCAACAACGAGGTCTACGAGATCTTCGCGCGCCAGCCCAAGCTGCTGATCATTCCGGTGGTGGACGATGGCCTGCCGCTGGGCCTGATCAGCCGCTTCGACATGATCGACCACTTCGCCCGCCCCTACCAGCGCGAGCTGTACGGCAAGAAGTCCTGCAAGCAGTTCATGGACAGCCAGGCGCTGGTCGCCGACAAGGACACCAGCCTGCAGGACCTGAGCTTCCGCATGGCCCAGGCCGACGCCCACCAGCTGTTCAACGGCTTCATCATCACCGACCAGGGCCGCTACCTGGGCATGGGCACCGGCCACGACCTGATGCGCGAGATCACGCAGATGCAGATCACCGCCGCCCGCTACGCCAATCCGCTGACGCAGCTGCCGGGCAATGTGCCGATCAACGAGCACATCGACCGCCTGCTGGAGAGCGGTGCGCGCTTCTGGGTCTGCTATTTCGACCTCGACCATTTCAAGCCGTTCAACGACGTGTACGGCTACCGCCGTGGCGACGACGTGATCCAGCTGACCGGCAAGCTGCTGGCCGAGCGCACCGACGCCGACCGCGATTTCGTCGGCCACATCGGCGGCGACGACTTCATGGTGCTGTTCCAGAGCGAGGATTGGGAGGCGCGCTGCAACGTCATCCTGCAGGAGTTCGGCCGCCACGTGCAGGATTTCTACAGCATCGAGGACCGCGAACGCGGCGGCTACCTCAGCGAGGACCGCCAGGGCAAGAAGGTGTTTTACTCGTTGATGAGCCTATCGATAGGCGCGATCCGGGTCGATCCGCACAAGTACCATACCCACCATCAGATCGCCACCGCCGCCGCTGAATCGAAGAAACAGGCCAAAAAGATCCACGGCAACAGCCTGTTCATGGACCGCCGCCAGCAAACGGCCTGAGCCGGTCACACCGGCCGCGCGCGCGTGGCGTGCGCGGCGCGCCAGCGCCGGGCCGAGGCGGCCGCCACCTCCCTGGCCTGCGGCGTCAGGTCCAGTTCGGCATTCCTGCGGTTGCTGGCGGCGGCCAGTTCGCCGGCCTCGGCCGCCAGCGTCAGCCACATGCAGGACTTCTGGTCGTCGCGCGCCACGCCGCGCCCGCTGCCATACATGCCGCCCAGGTTGAACTGCGCCAGCGCATGTCCCTGCTCGGCCGCCCTGCCGTACCAGCCGACGGCCACCTCCTCGTCGCGCTCCACGCCCAGGCCGTTGGCGTACATCACGCCCAGGTTGTTTTGCGCGCTGGCGTCGCCCTGCTCGGCCGCGCAGCGGTACCAGGCCACCGCGCGCGCCTCGTCCTTGGCCACGCCGTGGCCGTTGGCGTACATGACGCCGACGTTGAACTGGGCGCTGGCCGCGCCCTGCTCGGCCGCCATGCGATACCATTCCAGCGCCCGCTGGTCGTCGCGCGCCACGCCTCGCCCGCGCGCATACATGCCGCCGAGGTTGTACTGGGCCAGCATATGGCCGGACTCGGCCGCGCGGCGATACCACGTGAAGGCGAGCTCGTCGTCGCGCTCCACGCCCTTGCCGTTGGCCAGCATGATGCCGAGGTTGAATTGCGCGTCCGCGTCCTCCTGCTCGGCCGCGCGCACCAGCCAGGCGTAGGCGCGCAAGGGATCGGCCGCCACGCCCTGCCCCTCGGCGTAGGCCACACCCACCAGCCGCTGGGCCACGGCGCATTCCTGCGCCGCCGCCTGCTTGAACCACGCCAGCGCCTGCGCCTCGTTGCGCGCCACGCCGTGACCGTGCTTGTACATCAAACCGAGATTGAGCTGAGCGCTGGCGTCGTTCTGCAGCGCCGCCTTGCGGAACCAGGCCAGCGCCAACGGATAGTTGCGCCGCACGCCGGCGCCGTGGACGTAGGCCTCGCCCAGCAGGGTCTGCGCACTGGCGACGCCCTGCTCGGAGGCGCGGTAGAACCACGACACCGCGGTCTCGTCGTTGCGCGCCACGCCGCGTCCCTTTTTGTACATCTGCCCGAGGTTTTGCTGGGCAGAGACTTCGCCCTGCAGCGCGGCGGCGCGAAACCAGCGCACAGCTTCCTTGTCGTTGCTGGCGACGCCGCGGCCGTTGTAGTACATCACGCCCAGGTGATTCTGCGCGAACGCCAGGCCCTGCTGGGCCGCCTTGAGCATCCAGTAGAATGCGCGCACTTCGTCGCGCGCGACATCCTGCCCTTTTTTATAGACCAATGCCAGATTGAACTGCGCGTAGGGATTGCCGCGCTCAGCCGCTTCCCGGTACCATAAAAAGGTGTCGTAACCTGCCCGTGCCGAGCTTTGATTCTTCATGGTACACCCCTGGCCAACACCACAACATTGTTGGTTAAAGTGTAAAACGCGGTCCCGGCCAGAGTTTGACCGCGCTCAAACGGACCATGATAAAATGTTATCGTTTTTCAGTGATGCGCGACCCGGCGCGTGCCGTCGGGTTTCGGGCCGAACGCGTACACCACCATCGCCAATACCGTCAGGCACCAGACGATCAAGGCGCCCGATGGCAGATCGTAGAGCGTGGACAACACCAGCCCGCTGGCATAGCCCGCTGCGCCAATCAGATAGGCCAGCACCAGCCGCTTCTTGCCGACATAATGGCGCACCGCCAGGCCCGGCACGATCAGGCTGGTGAACACCAGGTACACGCCCACCAGTTGCACCGACGCCGTCACGGCCAGCGCGAAGATCAGGTAGAAGCCCAACCGGCTCAGGCGCTCACGCAGGAAGTACAGCAGCCCGCAGATCACCACCGTGCCGACCGCAGGCAGCAGCAGCTGGTCGTAGCGCACCCACAGGATCTGTCCTGCGAGCAGATCCTGCAAATGTTCGCCGCCGTGCGGATTGTGCGCCACCAGCAGCAAGCCCGCCGTCGCGGCCAGGATGAACATCACACCAATCTGCGCCTCCTGCACTTCCGGCCAGCGCTTCTCGGTCCAGGTCAGCAGTAGCGCGCCGCACACGGCGGCCGCGGCGGCTGCGGCCTGCACCGCCCAGCTCTGCGGATCGAGCTCGGCGGCGCCGGCGACGATCACGCCCAGCGCGGCGATTTGCGCGATCGCCAGATCGATAAACACGATGCCGCGCTTGAGCACCTGTGCGCCGAGCGGAACGTGGGTCAGCAACACCAACAGGCCGGCCAGCAGCGCCGGCGCGATGATCATCAGATCGAGCGATTCAGCGTTCATTTATTGGCTTCCAGCAGGCGTTGTACCGTCGAATCGAACAGGCCGAACAAGTCCTTGCTCTTGTCGTCGCCACCCACCGAGAACGGCAGCACCACGGCCGGTATCTTGGCGTGCTCGGACAGCCACTGCGATGCGCGGCCGTCCTGGTAGGCGGCGCGTATCACCATCTTGGCCGGCGCGCGCTGCAACTGCGACAGCAACTCGGACAAATGGGCCGCGCTCGGCTCCACGCCCGGCTTGGGCTCCAGCGTGCCGACCTGATGCATGCCGAGCCAGCCCATCAGGTACTCCATGTTCTTGTGGTGCTCGACCACGGCCACACCCTTCAGCGGAGCAGCCTGCTTCTCCCACTTGAGCATGGCCGCATCCCAGCGCGCCGCAAAGTCCTTCTGCCGCGTCTGGTAGTAGGCGGCGTTGGCCGGGTCCAGCTCGGCCAGGCGCTTGGCCAGCGCCACAGACACCAGTGCGATGTTGTGCGGGTTCTGCTGGATGTGCGGATTGCCGGCGGCATGGACATCGCCCTCGCTGCGGTCGACCTTACCCGGCACGTCGAGGCGCGGCACGAAGGCGCCAGCCTCGAAATAGCCGGGCTGGCCGGCCGCGATCTTGCTGTTGCCCGATTGCTGGACCAGCACCGGCAGCCAGCCCACTTCCAGTTCCAGCCCGGTGCACACCAGCAGGTTGGCGTTGCGGGTGCGCGCGATCAGGCTCGGCCGCGCCTCGACGCGGTGCGGGTCCTGCAGCGCGTTGGTGGCGCTGGAGACCTTGACCTTGTCGCCGCCGAGCTCGGTGGTCAGCGCTTCCCATTCCGGCTCGCAGGCCAGCACGTTGACGGCCGCGTGGGCCGAGGTGGCCGCCACGCAGGCGGCGGCGATCAGCAGATGTTTGAGTGTGCGTTGCATGCCTGCTCCTTAGAACGAGTGGGCCGCGTGCGTGCCCAGGCTCATGATGTATTGAAGGAAAATCTGGTTGTCGGTCACGCCGGGGCGGGACTGGTCGCGCGCCAATTGCAGGCGCAGGCGCGAGAATTCGGACGGGCTGTAGTCCACCATGAAGCTGCTGCGCGAAGGATTGTAGGCTTGCAGTATCGGCAGGTTGGCCCAGGCCAGCGCGCCGCTGTCGATCAGGCCGATGCGCGGCGAGCCGGACGACAGCCGGTCGTAGCGCAGGCCCGCGCGCCAGGTCGGCATGAACTGGTAGACCCCTTGCAGGTACCAGCCCGACTGCACGCTGCGATAATCGCCGCTGGCCGCCGCGTCGGTGTCGACCGCGTAGTTCAGCGTGCCGGTCTCCTTGCGGCGGAAGTATTCCCCCTGCAGCTTGAAGTTGGTGTTGGTCGGGTTGCCGTTCGGCGCCCATTTGTAGATGGCGTCGGCGATCCAGGTGTTGGACTTGCCGCTGAAGTTGTTGGTCAGGCCCTCGTCCTCGTAGGCGCGCTTCTCGGCGGCGGTGTGCAGGTAGGACAAGCCCGCGCGGTAGCTGGACGATGCGCCGATATCGTCGCCGATGTGGGCGAACACGCTGACGGCGCCGGCGCCGTTCTTGTTGCGGTCGTTGCCGGGGAAGGCCGCGCCGCTGCCGGCCTCCGCGCCGATCTCCAGGAACTGGTCGAGCGGCGCCAGCCACTTGGCCTGCACGCCGTCCGGCTTGTACTGGCCGCCGAGGAAGGCCTGGTACGCCAGCGGCGCGTCGACGAAGTCCCAAGTGTGGGCGTGCTGGCCGTTCAGGTAGCCGATGGCCGACAGGAAGCGGCCGGCCTTGATGTTCAGGCCGTTCTCCATTGCGCGTGTCTGGATGAACGCTTCTTCAACGCTGACCTCGTTCTCGCCGCTCAGCGAGAACGTCAGCTGGCCGGCGAATTGCGGATCGATGTTGGCCGCCATGGTCAGCTCGGATTCGCCCAGGCTGAAGCCTCGCTTGCCGGGGCCGACCTCGCCGCCGCTCGGCGCGAAGCCTTGCAGGCGGTACTGGGACGGATCCTGCTTCAGGTTCTGCAGCGTGCCACCCAGGATCATCGAGATGTTGGGATTGAACAGATTGCTGGCCGGGGCGGCGCCGCTCGCGGACGGCGGCGCGGCGGGCGACTCGACGTAGGCCGCCACGGCAGGCGCGGCGGCCGAGGTGCCAGCGCCTGCTGTTGCGGAAGCAGCCGGCGCGGCGGATGGCGCGCCCGCATTGATCGTGGCCAGCTGCGCCTTGGCGGCGGCGCTGTCCGATTGCGCCTGCTGCAGGCGCTGTTCCATGGCTTGCAGGCGCGCCTCGTAGGCCGCCTTCATTTCGCGGATCTCGGCGCGGATGGCCGCCAGTTCCTTCTGTTCTTTTTTATCTGCGGCATAGGCCTGCGGGGCCGCCACGGCGGCGCTCAGTGCGGCCGCGAGTACGCTGTGTTTCAACATGTGATTTCCTGTGGATGGCTACGATAGACCGCGCCCCTGCTCAAGCGGCAGTGGCGACGGACCAAGGGTGTGCGATCAGGACAGGACGGGCGGCGCTCGCGATCGGAAGCCGCAGACGGTGCGCTGGCAGTCGAGCGGCGCCGGCGCGTGGACCACGGCCACCGACGTATCGGCGGCCAGTGGGAAGGAATAGAAATGGGTATCGGCAGCGGAGGCGATCTGCGCGAACGCCAGGCACTGCGCGCAATTGTGATCGAGCCCCAGCTTGGTGATCCTGCTGGCATCCTCATCCTGCTGCGCGGCGACCTGCACCACGCCGGTCGCGGCCGAAGCGTGCGACAGCGCGTGCGAGTACCCCATCTGCTGGGAGAACACCAGCAGAAGCGACAGCAGCACATAAAGGAAGTTGCGGCGTATGTTCACAAAATACCAACTATCGATACATCAGTGCCGGTATTGTAATGCGAGCCACGGAGTTTTAGCGCACTTTTTGTTTTTCGAGGAAGGCGTGCACCTTGGCGGCCGCCAGCTTGTTGATCGCCACCAGCAGCGAGGTGTCGACGCCGGCCAGGCCGTAGGTCGAGCCGATGTGCTTGCCGATATGGATCAGCACCTCGGCCGCCACCTCCGCATCGGACTCGGCCCGGTGGGCCGCGCTCTTGAAGCGGATGCCCAGCTGGTCCGACAGAGTGCCCAGCTTGTAGCTCGGCAGCTTCGGGAACACGCGGCGCGACAGCTTCAGCGAACACACCAGCGCCTGGTAGCCGGGCGTCAGGCCCAGCCGGGCCGCCTCGGCGCGCAGGAACTTGTCGTCGAAGCTGGCGTTGTGGGCCGACAGCGCATCGCCGCCGATGAAATCGAGCAGCTCCGGCACCACCCGCGACACCGGCGGCGCGCCATCGACCATGGCCTGCGTGATGCCGGTCAGGCCGGTGATGAAGGACGGAATCCGCACATTGCAGTTAATCAGCGACACATAGCGGTCGACCACCTTGCCGCCGACGATGCGCAACGCCGCCACCTCGGTGATGCGGTCGCCCATGTCGGGCGACAGGCCGGTGGTCTCGAAGTCGAGCATGACGATGGGTTGGTCGAGCATGGTGATCCCTTTTTGATTAGCCGAACTTGCGCACGGCGTCCAGCGCCAAACCGGCGCCGATGCTGCCGAACAGGTCGCCTTCAACCTTGCGGGCCGACGGCACCAGCGCACCGATGCGCTCGCGCAGCATCCGCACGCCGCTCGAACCACCGGTGAAGAATACCGTGTCCACGTCGGCCGGCGCCACGCCGGCGTCGCGCAGCAGACTCAGCACCGTGCTCTCGACCGAGCCGACCAGATGGCCGATGGCGTCGTCAAACTGTTCGCGGCACAGCTCCAGCGTCACGGCCGGCGACAGGCGGTCCAGCTCCAGCGTGACTTTCGGCGCGTCGGACAGCGCGATCTTGCCCTCTTCCGACTTCATCGCCAGCCAGTGGCCGGCGCGCTGGTCGATCAGCTTCTGCAGGCGGCCCAGCTTTTCCTGCTCGGCCGAATCGCGCAGCAGGTCGGACAGCTGGGTCCACATCTTCTTGGTGTAGGCCTGGTTGATGGTGTGCCAGGTCGCCAGGTTGAAGAAGTAGCTGGACGGCACCTCGCTGTTGTTGCGCAGCCGGCTGCCATAGCCCAGCAGCGGCATCACGGAAGACAGGCTCAGGTATTTATCGAAGTCGGTGCCGCCGATGTGCACGCCGCCGTTGGCCAGGATGTCGTCGCGCCGTTCGGTCTTCTTGGCGCGCTCGGGCGACAGGCGCACCAGCGAAAAGTCCGAGGTGCCGCCGCCGATGTCGGCGATCAGCACCAGCTCCTCGCGGCTGATCTGCGACTCGTAGTCGAACGCGGCCGCGATCGGCTCGAACTGGAAGGCGATGTCCTTGAAGCCGACGGAACGGGCCACCTCGGCCAGCGTGTCCTCGGCCAACTGGTCGTTTTCCCGGCTGTCGTCGATGAAGTGCACCGGACGGCCGAACACGGCCGACGTGAACTGGCGCCCGGCCGACTGCTCGGCGCGGCGCTTCACCTCACCGATGAACTGCGACAGCAAGGTACGGAACGGCAGCGCGCGGCCGCCCACCTCGGTCTGGCCGTCGATCAGGCTGGTGCCGAGCAAACTTTTCATGGAGCGCATCAAACGCCCCTCGTAGCCGGCCAGATATTCGGCCAGCGCCGCACGTCCGAAGGTGACCTCTTCGTCCTCGGCGTTGAAGAAAACCACCGACGGCAAGGTGGCCTTGCCGTCTTCCAGTTCCAACATCACCGGATGTCCGGGACGCACCCAGCCCACCGTGGAATTTGACGTGCCAAAATCGACGCCGCAAGCATTGGCCATGTCGACCCTTCACGTGAATAAAGGGGCGTTATTTTAGCAGAAATCCCGCGCCCTCAGGAAAAATTGCAGGGAGGCCACACCTGGCTGAATATTTCTTGAAAGAAAAACGATTATTATTGCTATCGAGTAAGATTTTGATTATGCTGGTTTCACTAATAAATAAGCAAGCCGCAGCCTGCAGGCCAGAGACGATGACCAAATCCAAGCCGACCATCCAAGTCTGCGCGACCGAACACAAAGCCAGTATCGCCCGTGAAGCCCGCCGCGTCACCTCGTACGACGTGGCCATCGTGGCCGGGGTGTCGCAATCGGCCGTGTCGCGCTGCTTCAAGCCCGGCGCCAGCGTATCCAAGTCCACCCACGCGCGGGTGATGAAGGCCGCCGCGCTGCTGGACTACATTCCCAACGCCGCCGCCCGCAGCCTGATCACGCGCCGCTCCAACATGGTCGCGGTGCTGATCACCAACAAGTCCAACCTCTACTACCCGGAACTGCTGGCCGAGCTGAGCGAGCAACTGAGCGCGCTGGGCAAGCGCGTGCTGCTGTTCCCGCTGGCGCGCGAGGCCGATGTCGACCGCGTGCTCAACGACGTCTGGCAATTCCAGGTCGACGGCGCGATCGTGGCCGCCCGCCTGTCCGACGACCACGTGGCCGAATTCGAGCGGCGCGGCATGCCGCTGGTGCTGTTCAACCGCACGCTGCGCAACCAGTCGGTCAACACCGTCACCTGCGACCATCTGGAGGCCGGCCGCACGCTGGTCTCGCGCCTGGCCGCCGCCGGCCACCGCCGCTTCGGCATCATCGGCGGTACCACCGACACCACCGTGGCCGGCGAGCGCCGCCGCGGCGCCTGCGAACGGCTGGCCGAGCTGGGCCTGCCGCCGCCGGTGATCGTGCCGGGCGAGTACGACTATGACAGCGGCGCCTCCGGCCTGAAGGCGCTGATCGAGAAAATGGGCGGCGTGCCGGACGTCATCCTGTGCGGCAGCGACGTGATGGCCATCGGCTGCCTCGATTGCGCCCGCCATGAACTGGGCATCGACGTGCCGGGCCAGTTGTCGGTGGCCGGCTTCGACGCGGTCGAGCCATCCAACTGGCTGAGCTACAACCTGACCACGCTGCGCCAGCCCATGCCCAAGATGGCCGCCGCCGCCGCCAACCTGCTGTGCGCCGTCATCGACAGCCGCGAAACGCTGGTGGAACGGCGCCTGTTCAGCGCCCAGTTCATCGAAGGGGCCACCGCGCGCCTGCACCCGAAGCCGCCCGTCACGGCGGCAACGGCGGCATCCGTCACCGGCACCCGCGCGCCGGTCGCTATAATGTAGCGGATGAACGATGCCAATCCTCCCCGCTTCACCCCGCAAGGCCTGATCCCCACACCCGAGCAGACCGCCATCCAGCTGGCGCAGCACAAGGTGGTGCTGGTCGACGCCAACGCCGGCGCCGCCAAGACCACCACGCTGGCGCTGCGCATCGGCGAGGCGCTGGCGCGCAAGCTGGCGCCGGAACAGATCCTGGCGCTGACCTTCACGCCGGAAGCGCGCGACGTCATGCGCCAGCGCCTGCTCGACGTCGGCGTGCCCCACGCGCTGGCCAGCCGCGTCGCCGTGCTGACCTTCGAGGACTTCGCCGCGTTCCAGCTCGACACCATCGACGGCGACGGCCTGCGGCAATGCGCCGAGGCGCGCCAGCTGAAGGACTACGCGCTGGCCGCGATCGACCGCGTGGCCGAGCGCTACGCCGGCCGCCTGGACGGCCTCGATCCGCAAACCCACAGCATCGCGCTGGCCCAGTTCCTCGACGTGCAGCTGCAACTGAAGGCGACCATGGCGCTGGCCGCCGACGTCGAATACATGGGCCTTGAGGACATCGCCGAGCAGATGGGCGTGCCGCTGACCGACTACCTGACCACGGTGGAATACGAGACCCTGCGCCTGGACGGCGGCGCCGGCGCGGTGTTCCGCGGCCCGTTCGACGCCACCTACGACCTGGCCTGCAACCTGCAGGCGGGCGCGCGCCTGGCCGAGCACTTCCCCGACTACCGGCTGGTGCTGTGCGACGAGCTGCACGACCTGAACGAGGCGGCCTTCCGGATCCTCGACGCGCTGATCGCCAGGCCGCAGTGCTTCTTCGTCGGCGCCGGCGACAAGGACCAGGTGATCCACGCCAAGCTGGGCGCCAGCGAGGAATACCTGAACCGCCGCTTCGGCCAGAACTACCCCAAGCTGGTGCGCTACCCGCTGACCTACACCTACCGCCACGGCCCGCACCTGGCCTACGCGATGGCGGAGTTCAAGCAGAAGCCGGTCGAATCGAGCCTGCCGCTGCACACCGAGATCCGCCACGCCCACTACGACAACGCCGCCGCCTGCGCGCAGCAGGCCGTGGCCGCGATCCGGCAATGGAAGGCCGACGGCCACGCGCTCGACGGCTGCGCCATCCTGATCCGCGACCGCCACCAGTCGATGGCGATCGAGAACGCGCTGATCGAGGCCGACATCGACTACCGCACGCCCGCCATGGCCGGCTACCTGCAGCGCGACGAGATCCTGTTCCTGCGCGGCCTGCTGGCGATCGCGCTCAAGGATTTCAGCGCCGTCAAATCGGAGCAGGTGCGTACCGCCATCGTCGACGCCATGGTGGCCTTCAGCGAGATGCGCTTCCCGGCGCGGCGCATGGACAACTTCAAGGCCCAGATCACCAAGGACCCGGCGCTGCTGGGGGAACTGTTCCACATCGACGACGAGCAGCGCGACGGCGACGAGCCGAACTACCGCGACGTCGCCAGCCTGGCCACCAAGCGGGCCGTGATCGCCACCATCGCCTGGCTGTCGGAAGTCGATCCGGCCACACCGGCGGCTGCCGTGCTGACCGAGATGTGCGAGCGCGTCAAGCTGGTGGCGACCGCGCGCCGCATCTTCGTGCGGCCGTACGAGGCGGGCGTGGTCAACAAATCGGTGGCCGGCCTGCTCGACGCGGCGGCCGCCTCCGGCCACACGCTGGCCGAGTTCTGGGCCGCGCTCAACGCGCGCGAAGCCTTCGTGCGCCGCAGGCGCGACCGCAAGGCGGTGCTGATCGAATGCGTGGCCAACGCCAAGGGCAAGGAGTTCGAGCACGTGATCCTGCCCTTCCTGCAGGCCGACGAATTCCCGAACCCGACGCAACCGAAGGCCGAGGAGGAAAACCTGTTCTACGTCGGCGCCACCCGCGCCCGCGCGCGCCTCACGCTGCTCTCGCCGGCCGACGCCGCGCTGCGCAGCGGCTTCATCGCGCAGATGCGCCTGCAGAAATCGGCTGCGGCGGCCGAGGCCGCCATCGCCCGCAACCAGGCCAGGCCGGCCGCGCCGTTGGCCGCCCCGGCCGCGCGCCAATACCTGACCGCCACCTATCAGGAGAAGGACCAGGTCAAGGCCCTGGGCGCCCAGTTCGACATCACGCGCCGCGCCTGGTACGTGGAAGCGGGCAAGGATCTGGCCCCTTTTTCGCCTTGGATAAAAAAATAATGCAGCAAGCCAATACTTCTGAGGGAAACCCTTATATAATGTCGGTCGCGGCTGGTGTCCAAGCCTCACACCCCATGCAAGTCCAAAACAATTGAACTATTTCGGGAGTATTCCATGAAAGCACAACAAAAAATCCTGCTGGCATCCTGCGCACTGGCTGTTCTGAGCGCTTGCAGCACCCCAGCACCAGTCGTCGCTCCAGCACCGGCACCAGAGCCAGTCAAAGCCGCACCGGCCGCACCAGCACCAGCTCCAGTGGCCGCTCCAGTCGCCGTGTCGCTGCCAGCCTACCTGGACCCGAACAGCTCGATCTACAAGAACCGCAGCGTGTTCTTCGACTTCGACAAGTACAACGTCAAGCCTGAGTTCAACGCCCTGGTCGCCGACCACGGCAAGTTCCTGTCGTCGAACCCTAACGTGTCGGTCAAAGTCGAAGGCAACACCGACGAACGCGGCGGCGCGGAATACAACCTGGCCCTGGGCCAGCGCCGCGCGCAAGCCGTGATCACCGCCCTGAAAGTACAAGGCGCGAAAGACGGCCAGATGGAAGCCATCAGCTACGGTAAAGAAAAAGCCTCCGGCAAGGACGACGCCACCCGCGCCCAGAACCGCCGCGCAGACATCGTCTACCCAAGCAAGTAAGCATCCCCTCCAACGCCCGGCCGCAAGCCGGGCGTTTTTACTTGGGCGCCCGGTTTCAGCCTATGCAGACCAAGCACAATATCCGCCGCGCTTTCCGCAAGGAGTTCAGCGACTGGCGCGTCTGGGGCTCACGCAGCCTGGTGGTGGCCTTCGCCGCCCTCGCCGGCCTGGTGGTGGTTGGCTTTACCTGGTTGTCCGAGCACGCCTTCGAACAATTCGTGGCGCTGTGCGCATGGCACTGGTGGGCACCCTTGCTGTGGACGCCGCTGGCCACCGCCGCCATCGTCTGGCTGACGCGCCGCTATGTGCCCGGCGCCGCCGGTTCCGGCATCCCGCAGGTGATGGCGGGACTGGAGCCCGGCGTCGCCAGCCACCAACTGGGCTTGTTCGTCTCGCTCAAGCTCAGCGTCGCCAAACTGGTGCTGACTGCGGCCGGCTTCCTGGCCGGCCTCTCGCTGGGCCGCGAGGGGCCGTCGGTGCAGGTCGCGGCCGGCGTCATGCTGGCGGCGCGCCGCTGGCTGCCGGAACGCAGCGCCGTCACCGCCCACGGGCTGCTGGTGGCGGGCGGCGCGGCCGGCATCGCCGCCGCCTTCAACACGCCGCTGGCCGGCGTCATGTTCGCCATCGAGGAATTGTCGCGCACACCGGAGCAGCGCAGCAGCGGCCTGCTGATGGCCGCCATCGTGCTGGCCGGCCTGATGGCGGTCTCGGTCAACGGCAACGCCACCTACTTCGGCATGATCCACGCCGCCGGCATCGACCTGTCGCTGGTGCTCCCAGGCCTGCTGGTGACGCTGCTGAGCGGCCTGGCGGGCGGCCTGTTTTCGCGCCTGCTGCTGGCTTCCCTGAGCGGAACCTCGCCGGACTGGTTCAGCCGGATGCGGCTGCGTTGGCCGGTCATCTTCGCCGCCGGCTGCGGCCTGGCCATCGCCGGCATCGGCCTGCTGTCGGGCGGCGCCGTCAACGGCAGCGGCTACAGCCACACGCGGGCGATGATCGACGGCTCCGGCCACAGCCCCGCCATCTTTTTCTTCTTCAAATTCATCGCCACCTGGCTGACCGCATGGTCCGGCGTACCGGCCGGGATCTTCGCGCCTTCGCTGGCGATCGGCGCGGCGCTCGGCAACGACATCGCCCAATTGCTCGCCTATCCCCAGGCCAGCGCCTTGATCGCGCTGGGCATGGTAGGCTTCCTGGCGGCGGCGACCCAGGCGCCGCTGACCTCCTTCATCATCGTGATGGAGATGGTGGACGGCCACGCGATGGTGCTTAGCCTGATGGCCTGCGCCATGATGGCGCGCACGGTGGCGCGCGTGCTCAGTCCACCGTTGTATCCGACCCTGGCGCTGGCGCAGATGCAGCGTCTTCCGGCGGCGCACTCTCCCTAATGGGGGCTGCGCGGCGGGCCGCGCTTGGTTATGCTGGCGTTTTCCATTCACCCTCAACACCGCTGAAGGAACGACATGAAGAACCTCACCACCGCAGCCGGCGCGCCGGTCGTCGACAATCAGAACATCCAGACCGCCGGCCCGCGCGGCCCGGCGCTGCTGCAGGACGTATGGCATCTTGAAAAGCTGGCCCACTTCGCGCGCGAGGTGATCCCGGAGCGCCGCATGCACGCCAAGGGCTCGGGCGCCTTCGGCACCTTCACCGTCACCCACGACATCAGCCGGTACACGCGCGCGGCGCTGTTCTCCGAAGTGGGCAAGAAGACCGACATCTTCATGCGCTTCTCCACCGTGGCCGGCGAACGTGGCGCGGCCGATGTGGAACGCGATATCCGCGGCTTCGCCGTCAAGTTCTACACCGAGCAAGGCAACTGGGACGTGGTGGGCAACAACACGCCGGTGTTCTTCTTCCGCGATCCGCTCAAGTTCCCGGACCTGAACCACGCCGTCAAGCGCGATCCCAAGACCAATCTGCGCAGCGCCGAAAACAATTGGGACTTCTGGACCCTGCTGCCGGAGGCACTGCACCAGATCACCATCGTCATGAGCGATCGCGGCATCCCGAAAGGCTACCGCCACATGCACGGTTTCGGCAGCCACACCTTCAGCTTCATCAGCCCGAAGAATGAGCGCTTCTGGGTCAAGTTCCACTTCGTCTGCCAGCAGGGTATCGAGAACTTCAGCGACGCCGAAGCGGCTGACGTGGTGGGCCGCGACCGCGAAAGCTCGCAGCGCGACCTGTTCGACGCCATCGAGAACAAGGACTTCCCACGCTGGAAGCTGGCGGTGCAGATCATGCCGGAAGCCGAGGCCTCCAAGGTGCCGTACAACCCCTTCGACCTGACCAAGATCTGGCCGCACAAGGACTACCCGCTGATCGACGTCGGCGTGCTGGAACTGAACCGCAATCCGGAGAACTACTTCGCGGAGGTCGAGCAGTCGGCCTTCTCGCCGGCCAATGTGGTCCCCGGCGTCAGCTTCTCGCCGGACCGCATGCTGCAATCGCGCCTGTTCTCGTATGGCGACGCGGCCCGCTACCGCCTGGGCGTGAACCATCACGCGATCCCGGTCAACGCGCCGAAGTGCCCGTTCCACAGCTACCACCGCGACGGCGCCATGCGTACCGACGGCAACCACGGCGCCAGCACCTCGTATGAGCCGAACAGCCATGGCGAATGGCAGCAACAGCCGCAGTTCGCCGAACCGCCGCTGTCGCTGGAAGGCGCGGCCGGCCACTGGGATCATCGCGTCGACACCGACTACTACTCGCAGCCGGGCAATCTGTTCCGCCTCCTGACGGCCGAGAAAAAGCAGCTGCTGTTCGAGAACACGGCGCGCGCCATCCACGGCGTGTCGAAGGCCGTGCAGCAGCGGCACATCCACCACTGCACGCAGGCCGATCCAGCCTACGGCGCGGGCGTGGCGGCGGCCATCGCCGCGCTGGAAGGCAAATAGATCAATCTTGCGTAAATAATAAACATCGGTAAAATGGGGCACCTTGTCGCCCCGTTTTCCGATGCCCTCCCTTTTTCTTCGCCTTATCCTCAGCGCCCTGCTGCTTTGCCACTGCGCCGCGCGCGCGCAGGCAGTCGCCTGGCTGTGGGATGAAGCCCTGCTGCCTTCGTGGTCCACCACCGAGGCGGCGGTCCTGCAACGCCACATCCTGCTGACCGGCGACGCCGTGCGTACGCGTCCGCGCATGCGCCAGCCCGCGATGCCCGCCGCCACGCGGATCACGCCGGTGCTGCATGTCGAAGTGAGCACCGTCAACCCGCCGCAGGACATTGAAGCCAGCCGCGCGATCATCGTGCACGCGCTGCTCGACGCGGCCGCCGCCAGCACCTCCGGCTGGGTGCAGCTGGACATGGAAGCCAAGCCGTCGCAACGCGAGTTCTATCGTTCGCTGGTGCGGCAGCTGCGCGGCGCGCTGCCGCCGCAGATCAAATTGAGCGTGACCGCGCTGGCCTGGTGGTGCCGCTCGCCGGCCTGGCTGGACGGACTGGCCGCCGACGAGGTGGTGCCGATGTTCTTCCGCATGGGCCGGGACAGCGCCACCATGCGCGACATCGTCGAACAATCGCCCGCCACGCTGCACGCCAGCTGCCGCGCGGGCAGCGCGGGCTTCTCGCCGCAGGAACCCTTCGCGCCGCAGGTGGCGGCGCGCTATCGCAAAACCTACTGGTTCGACCGCTACGCGTGGAAGCGCGACGGTGCGGACCTGCCGCCGCTTTCAAGGAGCTCCCCATGATCAAACCTCTACGCCCACTCGTCATCGCCACGGCGCTGCTGGCCTGCGCCCACGCCGCCGCCAGCAGTGGCGGCCCGTGGGATCCCTACGTCAACCGCAGCGGGCCGGATATCGCGCTCAACCGCTATCAATCCGGCGAACTGGGCGTGCTGCTGCCCAGCTACGACCGCATGTACCTGTACACCGCCTGGCGCACCGTGCAACTGGGCGCCGACGGCTTGAAGTCCGTGCCCAATCCGCAGGGCGGCCTGCTGCGCGCCATCGGCAGCCGCAATGGCGGCTGGGTCGATGCCACCGAGGGCAAGAAGGTCTATGGCGCCTGGCTGGCCGCCGTCGGCGCCGCGTTGAAGCAGGCGCCCGCAGCGCCCAAGGCCGACGACAGCATGGCCAACGGCTACCTGAATTGTCCGCTCGGCGGCTACACCTTCGCCACGTCCACGCTGAACGACCTGGCGCGCCGTCCCGATGCGACGCCGGCGCGTCTCAACGCATGGGTGGCGACGCAGCGGCAGGTCTTCAAATTCTGCGGCGACGATGTGGATGCGCCACGCAACCGCTTCGATGAAACCAAACGCGTGATCCCCGCGCCGGCCGAGCTGCCCGCCACGGAAGCGCTGTACTGGCGCCAGGTGCAGCAATATCAGCTGGCCTCCGCCGCGTTCTACGGCGAGAACTACCCCTTGAGCGCCAACCTGTTCGCCAGGATCGGCGCCACCGACAAGCATCCGCTGCGCCAGTGGGGCGAGTATCTGAGCCTGCGCTCGCAGGCGCGCGCCGCCACGTATGTCCCGGGCCCGAACGCCGACCAGGCGGCCTGGCAGGAACGGCTCGACGCGAAGCGCGAAAGTCCGGCCGCCGCCGCGGCACGCCTGGCGGCGGCGCAGAAGAAGCTGGCGGCGATACAGGCCAGCGCCGATCATATCCTCGCCAACCCGGAACTGGCGTCGCTGCACGAGGCCACCCGCGCCATCGTGCGCAGCATGCAGGTGCGGCTCACGCCTACGCTGCGCTTCGCGGAACTGAGCAAGTTGCTGGACGATCCGCGCGCCAATCCGTACCAGGACGATCATCTGGGCGACTGGCGCGTGCTGGCCAACGACCTGCTGCAGCCGCCCGGCGCCGACCAGACCGACGCCCGCCCCGCCCTGCGCGCCAGCGCCGGCTTCATCGACTGGCTGCAGACCGTCCAGCAATGCCAGGAGTACGAGGCCAAACGCAGCTGCGCGGTGGAGCGCGCGCACGCGGTCGACCTGTGGAACCGCTACGCCAAGGAGGGCAACAAGGCGCAGGCTCGCGTGTGGCTGCTGGCCGCCGTCATGTTGTCCGAGAGGCTGACGCCGGAGCTGGAGAAGGCGGCGCAGCAGGTGGCGTCCGGCACGCCCGAATACCTGACCATGCGCCACGCGCTGGCCCGCCACTACCGCTTGAGCAATCAGGCCGACAAGGCGCGCGCGGTGGGCGATGCGGCGTTGGCCGGCCCCGCGCTGGCGACCAGCAATTCGAGCAGCACGCGCAACCAGTTCCTGCAGGAGCGCTTCGCGGTGGCGTCGTCGCCGGCGGACGCCGCCAACTATCTGCTGCGCACCGCCAGCCGCGATCTCGATCCCGACACGGGCGAACAGGCCAAGGCCAGCGAGGAAGGCGGCGCCGACAAGGTCCGCGTGGACGTCGCGGCGGACGGCACGCGATGGCTGAACAGCGGCCTGTCGGTGGCTGACCTGTCGGCGCTGGCCGCGAACACCAAACTGTCCAAGCCCTTGCGCACGCAGATCGCCGTGGCGGCGTGGATGCGCTCCGACCTGCTGGGACAGGACGAAGCGGCGTTGAACGCGGCCCAGCAGATCGAGCAGAACGCGCCGGTGCTGGCGCCCGTCATGCAGAAGTACCGCAAGCTGGCCGGCACGCCGGAGCACCGCTACTGGATGCTGCTGAACGCCGTGAAGTATGGCCTGTCGCCGATGTACAGCGGCGCCACCGCCGAGATCAAGATGCGCGCACCGGACGAGACGCTGGCCGACATGTGGTGCAAGCTGCCCGCCAAGCCCGGCGCCAGCTACGGCGAAAACATCGACGCCGAACATACGCTGCCGATGCCCGAGCTGGGCAACAGCGCCGCGCGCAACCAGGAGCTGGCGCAGCTCGCCGGCCTGAAGACGGCCACCGGCTACATCGGCGACTACGTCATGCGGCGCGCCACCGCCGTGCCGACCGACCCGGAACTGCCATGGCTGCTGTACGTGACCGTGCAATCGACACGCGGCGGCTGCCTGGACGCCGACGCCAAGACGCTGTCGAAGAGCGCGTTCACCCTGCTGCACAAGCGTTACAAGAACAATGAATGGGCGCGCAAGACCCCGTATTTCTATTGAGTGGCATCAAACGCGGGAAGCGGCATAGGATTAGCCTGACGACTCTGGAGGTGCGACATGCATACCTACGACGAGGATCTGGCGCTGTGGATGGACGCACAAATCCAACTGCTGCTGGAACACAGGTTCGCCGAGCTGGACGTGGACAACCTGGTCGCGGAGCTCGATGGCATGAAAAAGCAATATGAGCACGAACTGGACAGCCGGCTGACGGTGTTGATCATGCACCTGCTCAAGTGCCAGTATCAAAAGGACTATCCGCAAAACAAATGGAGGTCGACGCTCATCGAGCAGCGCTACCGCCTTTCGCGATTGCTGAAGACCAGCCCCAGCACACGAAAACTGGTTCCGAAATACGCCACCGAATGTTATCCGATCGCCCGCCGCCGCGCCGCGGAGGAAACCGGCCTCGGCGAAGACGTGTTTCCGCACAGCCTGCCCTATTCCATCGAACAACTAATGGATCAGGCTTTCATGCCATAACCGCGAAAAACGATGTAAAAACGCAACAGAATCTATCTTTTAGGCATCTAAATCGAGATTCCCATGGCTTGGGTGAACTAGCGCACATTCAAACGGGGGCGGGCCGGGGCAAAATAGGGCCGCATACTAATTAACCCTTGCCAGTCTCGCCGCCACCATGACTACTCTGATATCTGCCACCTACGCCCTGCACAGACAGAAAATCGCCGTGGAACGAACGCTGTGTGCGCGTTCGGCGGAAGAATCCCAGCTGGCGGCCCGCTGGGCCGGCGCCTGGCACAAGCTGGTCCAGCGCAAACTGGACCAGGCCGAGGCCATGTCGGCCGCGCCGTTCATGAACTACACCGGCTTCAGCGTGCAGCCCGCCGCAGTGCGGGTGCTGCACTAAGCTCCCCTCAGAACCTGGCGCGCAGCTGCACGTAGGCCATGCGCGGCGCGCCCACCATGCGGCCGGCATTGCCGTCGACGTTGCGGGTGTAATAGCGATGGTCGGCGATGTTGTTGACGCCGGCCATCACCTCATAGCCCGGCTTGCCCGGCATCTTCCAGGTCAATTGCGCGTTCCACAGACGGAAGCCCGGCACGATGCCGTTGCTGCCGTTGGCCGCCTCGGCCACCGTGTTGGCGGAGTCCGAATACTGCTTGCTCTGATGCGTGGTCGACAGGTTGGCCGTCCACGCGCCGACGCTGTAGCGCGCGCCCAGCGTGTCCGTGTTGCGCGAGTAGAACGGCACATCCATCCCCGACGATACGCCCGAATCCTGGATCGCCTTGGTGTAGGTGTAGTTCGCGTACACGTTCAGGCCGGCCAGCGCGCCGGCGTCGTCGAAGGTGTAGTCGGCCGCCGTTTCGATGCCGTCGTGATTGGTGGCGCCGATGTTGCGGAACACGGCCGGCACGGTGCCGGGCACCTGCAGGATCTGGTTGTCGAACTTGAGCTTGAAGGCGGTGATTTCGGCGCTGGCCGCGCCGGTCTTCCAGCGCGCGCCCAGTTCGGCCGTCTTCGCCAGTTCCGGCTTGAGCGGATTGGCCGGGGTCTGCGAATTGAGCTGCGTGTTCTGCACCGGCCCGAACGAGGTGGTGTAGTTGGCGAACACGGTCAGCGAACGGTTCAGCAGATAGGCCACGTTCAGCGACGGCAGCGCCTTGTTGTTGTCGCTCTCGAAGACCGACTTGGCGCCGAGGTCGTTGCGCTCGGACGAGATGTGCTCGTAGCGCAGGCCCGGCGTGATGCGCCACGCGCCCACGGCGATGCGGTCGTCGATGTAGACCGCGTGCGCGTCGGTGCTGTTGGTGAAGGTCGAGATCGCGCCCCTGGCGCCGGTGGACACGGTCTGGATGTAGTTGTTGTCGTCGCCCCGCTCGCGCAGGAAGCGGTAGCCGACGGTGACGTCATGCGTCAAGCCGCCGGTGGCGAAGCGCTGCGTGTAGCGCGGCTCCAGGCCCAACACCTCGTAGTTGCGCGGCTGCCAGGTCAGCTGGGTCTTGGACGCGTTGATCAGCGAGCTTTGACGGAAGCTGTCGCTGTAGTAGGCCTTGACCTCGAACTCCTGCGTGGCCGACAAGGTGTTCAGGTAGCCGACATCCGCGCTGCGGCGGTCGCCGCTCCAGAAGTCGGTGGGCCGCGTGTTCTGGAACGGATCGGCGTTGTACTGCGCCACCGTCAGCCCGCCCGGTGTCCGCGAATTGACCTCGTAGTAGGACAGCTTGGCGTTCAGCTCGCTGTGCGGCGTCAGCTGGTAGCGGAACTTCAGCGCCAGGTCGTTGACCTTTTCGGTGCTGCCCGCGCGCCATTCGCTGCCGGCCATGCCCGAGTACAGCACCGCCACGCCCAGGCCGTTGTCCTGCTGGGTGCCGACGAAGGCGCTGTACTGGCGGTTCTGGCCACCCTGCCCGAAGTCGTTGTAGCGGAACGAGGCGTCGCCGCTGACGCCCGGCGCATCCGGGATGGAGCGGCTGCGGAAGTTGATGATGCCGCCGACGTTCTGCGGACCGTAGCGCACCGCGCCGCCGCCGCGCACCACGTCGATCGATTCAATGTTGTTGAGGCTGACCGGCGCGAACGACAGGTGCGGCTGGCCATACGGCGCCACCGCCAGCGGGATCCCGTCCAGCAGCACGGTCGAGCGCGGCGAGTAGCGCCCGGTCAGGCCGCGCACGCCGATGTTGAGCGAGATCGCGCTGCCGGCCGAGCCGGAATTGTCGGTGGACTGCACGCCCGGAATGCGGCGCATCACGTCGCCGATGTCGGCGGCGCCGGTGTTGTCGATGTCTTCCTTCTTCATCACCGTGCGGGCGCCGGCGAAGTTCTTGACGCTGTTCTGCAAACCCGAGCCGAGCCAGCTGCCCGAGACCTGGATCGATTCGATCGGCCCGGCGGCTTCCTGCGCATGGAGGGGAACCGCCAGCAAGGCGACAGCGACGGCAATAAGGGAACGTTGGTATGGAATGGCGGTCAGCGGCATGATGTACAGGAGGGTGCGTTTCAACAATGCAAATGATAACACTTCTCATTCTCAAATGAAAGTACGCGTTTTTTTGGATGCGCTATAATTTGCCCATGTTCAATTTCGCGCGCCGTCGAACGCTGCACATCTGGATCGCCCTGCTGGCCGTCCTGTTCAGCGCGCTCGCGCCGTCGATCTCCAGGGCGATGAGCCCGGCCTCGCCGTTCGGCTACGGCGAGATCTGCTCCACCGACACCGTCAAGAAATCCCCCACCCCGTCCGCCGACCACGCGATGGAGCATTGCCCGTATTGCGCCACGCACGGCGGCACGTACGCGCTGCTGCCGCCGGTCGCGGCCAGCTTCGCCGTCATCGGCGGCCATGACCACTACCCTGCACTGTTCTACAGCGCTCCACGTCCGCTGCACAGCTGGACCGCCGCCAAGCCGCGCGGACCGCCCACCCGTTCCTGATCGTCTGCCGTAACCGCCGCCACCCGCCGCCACAAGCCGCGGAGGCGGCCAACATCCCCACATCAGGAACATCATGAAAACGACCATAACGCCAATGGCGCTGGCGCTGCTTGCCGCCTTCTCCACCCTCGCCTGCGCCCAGGAGGCGCCCATCCACATGCTGGGCACCGTGACCATCGTCGGCAACCGGCCAACGTCGCTGCCGTCGCAGATCCCGACCACCATCGAGGGCATCACGCACCACGACATCGAACAGTCCATCAACGCCACCGACGCCGAGGACGCGCTGAAATACCTGCCCAGCCTCCTGGTGCGCAAGCGCTACATCGGCGACTACAACCACGCCGTGCTGTCCACCCGCGCCTCCGGCACCGGCAACAGCGCGCGCTCGATGGTGTACGCCGACGGCATTTTGCTGTCCAACTATCTCGGCAACGGCGCCTCGTTCGCGCCGCGCTGGGGCATGGTCAGCCCCGAGCAGGTCGAGCGTGTCGATGTGCTGTACGGCCCGTTCTCGGCGGCCTACGGCGGCAACTCGGTGGGCGCGGTGGTCGACTACATGACCCGCATGCCGACCAAGTTCGAGGCCCACGCCAAGCTGTCGCTGACACACCAGCCGTTCAAGCTGTATAACACCAACGACAACTACCAGGGCAAGCAGGCCAGCATCTCGCTGGGCGACCGCCAGGGCGGCTGGTCGTGGTACGTGGACGTCGGCCACACCGACAGCGACGGCCAGCCGCTGACCTTCCCGACCAAGGCGCCGGCCGCCGGCAAGCCAGGCAGCGCGGGCCTTCCCGTCACCGGCGCGGTCGCAGGGCTGGACCGCGGCAACAACCCATGGCTCATCCTCGGCACGGCCACGCAGTACCACACCGTGCAAGACCAGTTCAAGGCCAAGCTGGCCTACGATATTTCACCGACGGTGCGCGCCTCCTACACCTTCGGCCTGTGGCGCAACGATTCGAAAGGCCGTCCGCAAACCTATCTGCGCGACGCCGCCGGCAATCCGGTCTACAGCGGCGCCGTCAACATCGAAGGCCGCAGCTACACGCTGGCGCCGACGGACTTCAACCTGTCGAACGAAGACATCCAGCACGTGATGCACGGCCTGACCGTCAAGTCCCACACCAAGGGCGTGTTCGACTGGGAGATCGCGGCCAGCCTGTACGACTACGACAAGGACGTGCTGCGCGCCGCCACCGTGGCGCTGCCGGCCGCGCTGTCCGGCGGCGCGGGACGCATCGTCAACCAGGGCGGCACCGGCTGGAACACCTTGTCCGGCAAGGGCGTATGGCGTCCGAACGTGGAGCACATCGCGGAATTCGGCTACCAGCGGCAGGCCTACAAACTGGCCAGCGTCGAAAACGCCGCCAGCAACTGGATCGACGGTGCGCCGGGCGAGCGCAACGCCGCCTTCACCGGCAAGACCGAAATCAACAGCCTGTATGCGCAGGACTGCTGGCGCTTCGCGTCCTTGTGGAAGACGGTGCTGGGCGTCCGCTTCGAGCGCTGGACCGCGCACGATGGCGCCACCTCCAACCGCGCCGCGACCGCAGCGCATCCGGAGCGCAGCGAGAACTTCGTGTCGCCGAAAGCCGCGCTGGCATACCAGGCCAGCGACGACTGGGTGCTGAAAGCCTCGCTGGGCCGCGCCGTTCGCATGCCGACGGTGTCCGAGCTTTACCAGGGCGGCATCAACGCCGCCGGCGATTTGATCAACAACGATCCGAACCTGAAGCCCGAAAAATCGTGGACCACCGAGCTGACGGCGGAACGCAAGCTCGCCGCCGGCCTGCTGCGCCTGACCGCCTTCGGCGAGCGCACCCAGGACGCGCTGTACTCGCAGACCAATACGCTGGCCGGCTCCGTGGTCAGCACCGTGCAGAACGTCGACCGCATCAACACCAAGGGCCTGGAAGTGGCCTACACGGCGGACGACGTCTGGGTGCGCGGCCTGACGCTGAACTCCAGCGTCACCTGGACCGATTCGAAGATAGACCGCAACGACAAGTTCCAGGCCAGCGTCGGCAAGTGGCAGCCGCGCATTCCGGAATGGCGCGCAACCGGCGTGGCCACCTACGCGCCGAACGACAAGCTGGCGCTGACGCTGGCCGCGCGCTACAGCGGCAGCCAGTATTCGACGCTCGACAACACGGACCCCAACGGCTTCGCCTACATGGGCGCGAGCAAATACTTCACCACCGATGTGCGCGTCCACTACCGCATCAACCGGCAGTGGAGCGCGGCGGTGGGTATCGATAACCTCAACAACTACAAGTACTGGAACTTCCACCCCTACCCGCAGCGGACCTATGTGGCGGAACTGAAGTTCGATCTGTAAGCCAGTCCCTCCCAGGCGCCGCCGGTTTTCGGTTACGCCTGCGCCGACACTTTAAAGATTCATGTGATATACTTCTTTATGTCGAAACCACACATGGACAGCAAAATGCTCAGCACCGAACAAAAAGCCATCATCAGCGCCACCGTTCCCATTCTCGAACAAGGCGGCGAGACCCTGACCCGTCATTTCTACATGACGCTGTTCCGCGACTTCCCGCAGGTGAAGCCGATCTTCAACCAGGCCAACCAGGCCGACGGCAACCAGCAGCGCGCGCTCGCCAACGCGGTGCTGATGTACGCGAAGAACATCGACCGCCTGGAGCAACTGGGTCCGCTGGTGTCGACCATCGTCAACAAGCACGTGTCGCTGCAGATCCAGCGCGAACACTATCCGATGGTGGGCGCTTCGCTGTTGAAGGCGATCCGCGAAGTGCTGGGCGCGGAAGTCGCCACCGACGCGGTGATCGACGCATGGGGCGCGGCCTATGGGCAGCTGGCCGACATCCTGGCCGGCGCCGAGCAAAGCGTCTACGACAAGAACGCGGCGGCCGAAGGCGGCTGGAGCGGCACGCGCGAATTCAAGGTCGTGTCGAAGACGGCGGAGAGCGATGAAGTCACCTCCTTCGTCCTTCAACCGGCGGACGGCGGCAAGGTCGTCGCGCATGCGCCGGGCCAGTACATCGGCCTGGTGGTCGACGTGAACGGCGAAGAACAGCGCCGCCAGTATTCGCTGTCCGCTGCCAGCAACGGCAGCACCTACCGCATCAGCGTCAAGCGCGAGCCGGGCGGCGCGGTGTCCAATTACCTGCACGACCATGTCGGCATTGGCGACAACCTGAAACTGGTGCCGCCGGCCGGTGACTTCACGCTGGCCGACAGCGACAAGCCGCTGGTGCTGATCAGCGGCGGCGTCGGCATCACGCCAACGCTGGCGATGCTGACGGAAGCGCTGACCACCGGCCGCCGCATCCACTTCATCCACGCGGCGCGCCACGCCAATGTGCACGCCTTCCGCGACCAGGTCGACGCGCTGGCGGCGCAGCACCCGCAACTGCAGCGCTTCTACTGCTACGAAGCGGCCAACGACAGCGGCCCGCAGCCGCACGCCACCGGCTACATCGACCAGCAGCGCTTGAACGCCTGGATGCCGGAGACGCGCGACGTCGAAGCCTACTTCCTCGGCCCGACGCCGTTCATGAAGGCGATCAAGTCGCACCTGCAGGAACTGGGCGTGCCGCAATCGCAGACCTACTACGAGTTCTTTGGCCCCGCCGAAGCACTGGCCTGATCGTCTAAGCGCGTCAGCCGCGCTATACTGCGGCGATGAACACGAATATTTTCTTCACGATGCGGCGCCAGGCCGCATCGCTCATCGCCTGCACATTCATCCTGGCCGCCTGCGCCCCGCTGACCGAGACCAAGGCGCCGCCAACGTCGATAGCAAGCCTTCGCTTCATCGGCGAACAGCGACTGCCCTGGCGCCAGCAATTCCAGAACACCATGGTCGGCGGCCTGTCCGGCATCGACTACGACGCCGCCAGCGGCGAATGGGTGATCATCAGCGACGACCGTTCCGCCAACAACCCCGCCCGCTACTACAGCGCGCGCCTGGCCTACGACGCACAGGCATTCAAGGCCGTCGAACTGACCGGCGTCACTGTCCTGCTGCAGCCGGATGGCAGCACCTACCCATCCAAGGAAGACTACAAGGTTCGCGGCGGTGTCGTGCCGGACCTGGAGACCATCCGTGTCGATCCGCGCGACGGCAGCATCTGGTACGCCAGCGAGGGCGACGTCGGCCTGGGCCTCGATCCCTTCGTGCGCCACGCCACGCGGGATGGCCGCTATCTCTCGACGATGCCGCTGCCGGCCTTGTTCAGCGTCTCGGCGGACCACAAGACCGGGCCGCGCAACAACCTGAGTTTCGAGGGACTGAGCTTCGCGCCGGACGGCGGCACGCTGTGGGTGTCGATGGAAGGCCCGCTGTACCAGGACGGCGAGGCGCCGACGCCCGAACAGGGCGCGGTCAACCGCATCACCCATTTCGCCCGCGACGGCAAGGTGCTGGGGCAGTTCGCCTACCCGCTCGGCGCCATTCCAGCCACGCCCGGCAAGGGCAAGTTCGCCGACAACGGCATTTCGGAAATCGTGGCCTTGAGCGACACGCGGCTGCTGGCGATGGAGCGCTCCGGCGTGCAGGGCGCGGACGGCAAGTACAAGGATTATGTGCGCCTGTTCGAAATCGACACGGACGGCGCATCCGACATCCGGCAACTGCCGTCGCTGCGCGGCGCCAGCTATCAACCGGCGCGCAAGCGGCTGGTGCTCGATGTGAACCAGCTCAAGCTGCCCATCGTCGACAACCTGGAAGGCATGTCCTTCGGCCCCACGCTGGCCAACGGCCACGCAAGCCTGGTGCTGATCTCCGACGACAACTTCGGCAAGAACCAGGTCACGCAGCTGCTGCTGTTCGAAGTCATCCCGTGATCAAGGCCCGCAGCTGCGGCTCCGGCACCGGGCGGCTGTACAGATAGCCCTGGTAACGGCGGCAGCCCAGTTCCTCCAGCAGCACGCGCTGCGCTTCCGTCTCCACGCCCTCGGCGATCACGTCCAGCTGCAGGCTGCGCGCCATCGCGATGATGGTCCGCACGATCACCTGGTCGCTGCTGTCGCTGGCCAGGTCGCGCACGAAGGACTGGTCTATCTTCAGCTGGTTCAGCGGCAGGCGCTTCAGGTATTGCAGCGACGAGTAGCCGGTGCCGAAATCGTCCAACGCGAAACGCACGCCGATCGCCCGCAGCGCGTGCATGCAGGAGATGGTCTCCTCGATCTTCTCCAGCAGCACGCCCTCGGTCAGCTCCAGCTTCAGCAAGCGCGGATCGATGCCGTGGCGCTCCACCGCCGCGCGCACCACATCGCCGAAATCGGGCTGGCGGAACTGCTGCGCGCTGACGTTGATCGCCAGGATCAGCTGCTCCATCCCGCGCACCGACTGCCACTCCTTGATCTGCGCGCAGGCGGCGTTCAGCACCCAGTGGCCTATCGGCAGTATCAGGCCGGTTTCCTCGGCCAGCGGGATGAAGCTTGCTGGCGGCACCCATGAACCATCCGCGCGCCGCCAGCGCAGCAGCGCCTCGGCTCCGCGCGGCTTGCCGTGCAAATCCACCTGCACCTGATAGTGCAGCGCGAACTGATGCCGCTCCATCGCGTGCCGCAAATCGTTTTCCAATTTCGCCCGCTCGCTGATGCGGTCCTGCATCTGCCGGTCGAAGAAGCGCATGCCGTTGCGGCCCGCCTGCTTGGCCTGGTACATCGCGATATCGGCCTGCATCAGCAGTTCATCCGGCTGCGGCGGCTGGCCGTTGTGGAACAAGGTCGCGCCGATGCTCGGCGTGCTGCGGCAGTTGTGGTTTCCCAGTTCGTAGGGCCGGTTCAACGCGGCCAGGATCTTGGCGCCCAGCGATTCGATCTCGCCGGCCGCCTCCTCCGCGCCGCTGCTCAGGCCCTCCACCAGCACCACGAACTCGTCGCCGCCCAGGCGCGCGACGGTGTCGCCCTTGCGCAGGCTCGATTGCAGGCGCTCGGCCACCTGCAACAGCAGCTGGTCGCCGACGTTGTGGCCCAGCGTGTCGTTCAGGGTCTTGAAGTTGTCCAGGTCGATGAACATCAGCGCGCAATAGCGGTCGTGGTGGTTGCTGGCCGATAGCACCTGCCGCAAGCGGTCCAGCAGCAGCCGGCGGTTCGGCAGCTGCGTCAGCGGATCGTAGAAGGCCAGGCTGCGGATTTCATCGTTGGCCGCCTTGCTCAGGGTGATGTCCGTTAGCGAAGCGACATAGTTGGTGATCTCGCCATCCTCGTCGTACACGGCGGTGATGCTCAGGTGTTCGGGATAGACCTCGCCGTTCTTGCGGCGGTTCCAGATCTCCCCCTCCCATTTTCCATCGCGGACAATGGCTGCCCACATCGACGCGTAGAAGCCGGGCACGTGCCGGCCGGAGCTCAGCAGGTTGGGCGTCTGCCCCAGCACCTCCTCCGGGCTGTAGCCGGTGATGCGTACGAAGGCCTGGTTGACCCGCATGATGCGGCCGCGCGCGTCGGTCACCATCATGCCCTGCGCGGCTTCGAACACGGTCGCGGCGAGGCGCAACGCCGCATCGGTATCGGGAGCGGCGATCTGCGCGGGTGCGCGCGCGCTCAAGGTTAGAGTCATGTAGTGCCTTTGGTGCTATCCATCAAGTAAGGGAAGGTTACTGATCCTAATCAAGAAATTAATTGATCTGGATCAAGGAAACGCCAGTTACACATCTCTACCATGATCTCATCGTACAAAAAAGTAAAAGTAGGAAAACATGAGCACCTCAATCGAGCGCAACAACTGCAGCGAATGTGAACACCGGATGATGTGCGTGGGCGCGGCGGCGGGCAACCGCGATGCCAGCCAGCGCATCCGCATCGAGCGCCACGCCGCCCTCTATCAGGCGGGCGACGCGGTCAGCGATCATATCTTCAACATCCGCTCCGGCAGCTTCAAGGTGCTGCGGGCCGCCACCAAGGGACCGGAACAAATCATCGGCTTCGCGCTGGCGCCGGACTTCCTCGGCCTGGATGCGCTGGACCGGCGGGCGCACGCCAACACCGTCATCGCCCTGGAGGACAGCGAGGTGTGCAGCATCAACTGGAACCGGCACGCCTTCGAAGGACGCCGCCGCCCCGTGATGCGCGCCAGCCTGCATGCCTTGCTGAGCCGCGAGATCCGCCGCGAACAGCGCGCCGCCCTCATGCTGCGCAACACCCACGCCGAGCAGCGCATGGCCGACCTGCTGCTGTCGCTGTCGCAGCGCCGCGCCGATTACGGCCACGTGCCGGAACAATTCCGCCTGCCGATGTCGCGCTGCGATATCGCCAGCTACCTGGGCGTCACCGCCGAATGCGTCAGCCGCCTGCTGCTGCTGTTCAAGAAGCGCGCCTTGTTCGAACTGCGCCGGCGCGATATCAAACTGCTCGACATGGACGCGCTGCACCACATGGCGCTCGGCCATGCGGCATCGCCAGGGCTGGTGACGTCATGACATCGTTGGAACTGACCCAGTGGGCGCTCGGCAGCCAGCTGACGCTGGGACGCGGCGAGCAGTTGTTCCGCCAGGGAGAGGAAGTCGGCGGCGCGCTGCACTTCGTGCGCGCCGGCCACCTGAAGCTGTACCAGACCTGCGACGACGGCATGCAGCGCATCATCGAGTTCGCGCGCCCCGGCGACTGGCTGGGCGTCGACACGATCGGCGAGCAATACCGGCACGCGTCCGCCGTGGCGCTGACCGATTGCCAGGTCGACGTGGTGGAGTATCGCCACCTGGCCGAATTGATGGACGAGGAACCGTACAGCTGCGACCTGTTCAGCGCGATGCTGAGTCGCGAGATCGACCGCCAGCAGCTGGCCGCCGCCATCCTGCGCAGCGCCGGCGCCTGCCAGCGCATCGTGATGTTCCTGCTGCAGCGCGCGGGACCGGCGCCGCAAGCGCCGTCGCAGGAGATGCACTCGCCGCTGCCGATGTCGCGCCAGGACATCAGCGACTACCTGGGCCTGACGCCGGCCACGGTCAGCCGCACGCTCAGCGCGCTGAAACGCAACGGCTGGATATCGCTGGGCCAGCGCGGCTTCGTGGTGCAGTGCCGGCCGGCGCTGGAGCAACTGGCGGAGGGCGCGCCGCTGGCCATCGCCGCGCAAGGGGAATGACGGCGCATCACCTGGTCTTGATCCAGCCGCCGCGCTTGCTGAACACGTAGCCACGGCTGATCAGCTCCTGCTCGGTCAATGCGCGCAGCACCGTCATCTTCTTGCCGTTCGGCGCGGTCACTTCCACGTAGCCGAAGCCGCCGCGCTCGATGGCGCCCGCGATGACCTCGCCCTCCGGCGTGGTCGGGTGCTTGAACTCTTCCCGTATGCCGGCGTTCAGCCTCTCCTTCACTTCGCCCGGCGTCAAGCCGGGCTCCTGCTGCACCTTGCGCAACACCTTGTCGTGCACCACGCGGAACTCTTCGATTTCGTCCAGGCGCCGGTCGAAGAACGCCAGGTGTTCGTTGCCGGCGGCTTTTTTGCCGCCGGAGCCGGGCTTCAGCGACACCACCTTCGGTTCCTGCGCCAGGCGCGCGGCGTCACGCGGGTCGCGGCGCACGCCCTTGGTGCGCTGATTGGTCAGCGAGTCCTTGATCTCGCGATTCTCCAGCGCGGTGGCGGCCTTCATGCGCTCGTCGAACGGCACCGGCTTGCCTTGCAGGTCGAACTTGCCGCCCACCGGCTTGATCTCGTCGATGTCGAAGCCGATGTCCTGCGCCAGCGGATCGCCCGCCGGCGCGGTCGAGCCGGAGGTCTTGCCGGGGCGGCGCTTCACCATTTTGGATGGATCGCCGCCTTCCTCCCGGACCCAGTCCATGAACCCTTCGTACTCCTTGTCCAGCGCCTTCTGGTTCGGCGCGTGCTTGCTGGCGATCGCATCGAGCTGTTTCTTCAGCGCGGCCGTGCGCTTCGCCGCCAGCTTGGGATTGGACTTGCGCAGCGCCTGGATCGCCTTCATCTCGGCCTTCATCGGTACGCTGCCGCCGATGATGTCGCCGTAGATGTGCTCCAGCAGCGGGCATGGTTCGGGGCTGCACAGTTCGATCTGGCCTCCTTCGCGCACGCGCAGGTGATGGCCGTCCACCGGCTCGTCGGCCATGATCTTGCCGCGGCCGTCGGCGGGGCCGGGTTTGGCCTGGACGGCCGCATCGGCATGTGGCTTGTCGGCCGGCTTGGGCGTGGCGGCCGGCGGAGTGTCGGCATGTGGCGTGGCGGCCGGCCGGCTGTCGGCACGCGCCTTGGCCGCCGGTGGAGCATCCGCATGTGGCTTGGGCGCAGGAGCCGCGTCCACATGCGCCGCCTTGGCCGCGCCGACGTCGGGTGGCGGCACGGCTTTCCCGGCATGGATGTCGGCCGCGTGCGGCGCCGGCTTGGGCGCGGCTGCGGGCGCGTGGGGCTGCGCCGGTGCGGCTGCGGGCGCATGCGGCGGCGTGGGTGGCGCGGGCGCGTGGACCAGCGCGCCTTCGGTCTTGGCGACGGCGGTGGCTGCCAAATGAGCGGACTCCTTCTCGGCCACGCCAAACAGCTTGCGCAGGAACTTCGACAGCCGGTCCATGACCTTGCCGAACGGTTTCATCAGCGGCTCCAGCACCGGCAGCAGCGGCTTGGACAGGAAGCCAATCACCGCCGCCACCGCTTCCTCGACCGCGCGGATGCCGGCGCCGGCCGCCTGGACAAACTTGCCCACGCCTTCCAGCGTCTTGCCCAGCAAGGTGCCGGCCTTGGCGATGGTGGTCATGCCACGGCCGATGGACGCGATGAAATTACCGATACCATCCGAGAACACCAGCAACACGATCTGCACCACCGCGAAGCCGAGCGCATAGCCCGCCTTGTTGCCGACCCGCCCCCACGGCCCGGACAGCAAAGCCTCGCCCGCCTGCTCCAGCTTCTGATTGGCCCATTGCGCCGGCTGCTTCCAAATGCTGAACTTGGGTTCTTCCTTCTTCTCCTTTTTCTCCCAAGGCTCCTCCAGCGACAGGGCGATGGCCTTGCCGCCGCTCAGGCCGGCGTTGGTGGCCATGTCCTCCATCTTGCCCATCATCGGGCCCTGCGACGAGGCGAACTCCAACAGCGACTTCAGCGTGGCCAGCGGATGACTCTTCATCTCCTGCACCACGGCCCGCATCGGCGCGACGAGCTCGGCTATCGATTGCAGGATCGCGTCCAGCTCGGCCTGCTGGCCGCTCTTGCCGAACAGCGCGCTCTCCGCCAGCTTGGCGGCGAAGTCGCGGCCCTGCTCCATCAGCACAAACAAGGAGAACAGGTCGGTGATCGGACTGACCACGCCCTGGATCACGCCTTGGACGTAGCCGCTCAACAACGCCGGCACATCCTTCAGGGAAAACTCCGACAGATGCTTGCCCAGGCGCTGGCCGGTGCCGCCGTCGGTCCATTGGGTGCGGAACCCCTCGATGGCGCCGCCGATGCCGGCGCCCACCAGCTTCAAGGCCGTCGAGTTCAGGCCAAGGGCGGACAACGCGCCTTCGATGGCCTTCTGCTTCAAAAATTCGGTGGTCGAGTCGTCGGCCTTGCGCTGCACGGACGGCGCGGCGCTGCCCCGCACCTCGAACGGCACGCCGCCGCCGATCGCTTGCGCCGCACGGTCGGCCTCCTGCTCCAGCGCCTCCGGCTGCGCGCCACCGCCGCCGCCCGATTGCTGCACCACGTGCGCCAGCTCGTGCGCCAGCAGATCGCGACCGCTGCCGCCATGCAAGGAACCGACGCCGTCGCCGAGCACGATATGGTCGCCCACCGTGTAGGCATGCGCCCGCACCGCGCGCGCCGACTCGGCCGCAGCCTCGCCGCTGTGGATACGGACGTGGGAAAAGTCGCGCCCGAAGCCGCGCTCCATCGTCGCCCGGCTGGACGGGTCGAGCGCGCGGCCGGGCGAGGCCAGCACGCGGTCGACCGCAGGCGGCACGCCCGGCCCGGCCGGCGGGCCGCTGGGCTTGCGCTGCACCGGCGGCCGCCCGCCCTCGCAGCGCGCGCAGCTGGTGCCGGACGCCGCACACGAACATTTGCGCTGGAGCACACCGCGGGCTGAAGCCGGAGCGGCGCCCTTGGCTGCGGGGGAAACGGAGGCGTGCATCATGGACCTTTCGTCGAAGGTGGCGGGTCCATTTTGGACCCGTTTTAGGCGCCACAATCTCTCAAAAATCCACTCCGCGTGAGCGGAATCAAGCTCCGCTCACACCGCCGACTTGGGACGCCGCCGGCGCATGGTGATGCTCTCGCGGTTCAGGCCCCAGTTGTCGGTTTCCACTTCATCGATGATGACGACGGTGGTGGCCGGATCCTTGCCCAGCACGCGGCTGAGCAAGTCGGTAGCGCCTTCGATCAGCTCCAGCTTCTGGGCCGCCGTTACGCCTTCATTGGTCACGCGGATATTCACGTAGGGCATGGCGCGGCTCCTTACCAGGTGCCGGCGGTGGCGCCGCCGTCGACCGGCAGCACGGCGCCGCTGGTGAAGCCCGATTCGGTCAGGTACAGCACCGCCTCCACCACATCCCGCACGCCACCCATTTCGCCGCTCGGCGACAGCGCCTTCAGGAAGCTTCGCGTGCCCTCGTCCTTGCCGTGCATCGGCGTATCGATGATGCCGGGCGCCACCGCGTTGACCTTGACGTTGGACCCGGCCAGCTCCAGCGCCAGGCCGCGCGTGGCGCTATTCAGGCCGCCCTTGATCAGGATCGGCAGCAGCGCCGGCACCTTGGCGGTCGGCTGCAACGCCAGGCTGGCGGTGATGGTGACGATATGGCCGGAGCGGTTGGCGCCCATGTGCCGCGCCGCTTCCTGCGACGGGTAGAAGAATCCCATCAGGTTGGTGTCGACGATGGACTTCACCTCTTCCTGCGTGTAGTCGGCGACGGGCTTGGCGATGAAGATGCCGGCGTTATTGATCAGCACATCGACCTTGCCGAAGGCGGCGACGGCGCGGGCGAACAACTCGGCGGCGGTGGCCGGATCGGCGATGTCGCCGGCAACGGGCAGGAAGTTCGCCGGATTGCCCCATTGCGCGGCGGCGGTTTGCAGGCGGTCCAGCGAGCGGGCGTTGCCGACCACGTTGTAGCCGCGTTTCAGGTAAGCCTCCGCGATGGCGAAGCCGATACC
The DNA here is from genome assembly GCF_013369445.1 of Duganella sp. BJB1802. Lineage (NCBI taxonomy): Bacteria > Pseudomonadati > Pseudomonadota > Betaproteobacteria > Burkholderiales > Oxalobacteraceae > Duganella > Duganella sp. BJB1802. The sequence goes on from NZ_JABWEF010000011.1 coordinate 233,559, forward strand.
GCTCGATGCGCCGGTGACGATGACTGTTTTCATGGTGGTACTCCTTCAGGTTCTGGTTGGGGCGTTCAACGACGCCATGCAGACCACTATACTTATGACTCCGGCGTTGATAAATGCGCCGCGATGCAAGATAATTGATACACCATGTAATCAATAAGGCCGCCATGAAGCGCTATTTCGACGACGTCCTGCTGGGCAGCATCGAGCTGTTTTGCTTTGCGGCGGAATTGGGCAGTTTTACCGCGGCGGCCACGGCGGCCGGGGTGACGCCGGCGGCGGTCAGCCGCTCCATCGCCCGGCTGGAGGAACGGCTGGGCGTGCGCCTGTTCGTACGCACCACGCGCCAGATCCGCTTGACGGACGGCGGCCGCGTCTACTTCGAGCAATGCCGGCAGGCGCTCGCTCAACTGACGGACGCGGAGCGCCAGGTCACGGGCGCCCAGGCCAAGCCGGCCGGCGTGCTGCGCATCAGCGCGCCGACGCCCTACGCACATTACCGCCTGCTGCCGCTGCTGGGCGAGTTCCGCAGGAAGTACCCGGAAGTGACGCTCGATATCCACGTCAGCAACCGCAACATCGACTTCGCGGACGAGGGCTACGACCTGGCGATACGCGGGCGCGCGCCGGCCGACTCCAACCTCATCGCGCGCAAACTGGAGGACGCGGAGCTGGTGCTGGCCGCGTCGCCCGCCTACCTGAAGCGCCACGGCAAGCCGCGCAAGCTGGAGGATCTGGACAAGCACGAATGCATCCAGTTCGAGCTGCCCAGCACCGGCAAGCGGGTTCCGTGGCAGTTCATGCAGGATGGCGCGGCGATCGACATGGTCACCAACGGCGGCTTGAGCTGTTCGGAGGACATACTGGGCACCGTCACGCTGGCGCGCGCGGGAGCGGGCCTGACGCACACCTACCGCTTTATCATCGAGCATGACTTGGCGCGCGGCGACCTGGTCGAACTGCTGCCGCAACATGGCGGCACCTCGCGACCCTTCTTCCTGCTGTATCCGCACGCGCGCCACTTGTCGCTGCGGGTCCGCACCTTTGTCGACTTCCTGGTCGAGAAGGTGGCGCGCCGCTAGGCCAGGCTGTCCGCAAAGGCGCTGCGGGCCGGATGGTGCAGCACGTCCTTGCGCCAGACCAGCAGCGTCTCGACGCGGGCGATGTCCGGCGGCAGTTCGTGCTGGCGTATGGTCTTGGCCAGCTTGCGCTGGTTGAGCACCTCCCTGGGCATCAGCGCCACACCCATGCCGGCGGCCACGCAGCCGAGGATCGCCTCGAAGGTGCCGAATTCCGACACGCGCGCCGGCGCCACGCCGCCCTCCGCGAACCACGCCTCCAAACGGCGCCTGTAGGTACAGCCGCTACGGAACACCAGCAGGGTGCGGCGGACCAGGTCCTGCGGCGACGCCACCGGCGGATGGCCGTGGCAGGTGATCAGCACCAGTTCCTCTTCAAACACCGGCTGCTGCGCCAGTTCGGCGTGCGGCACCGGGCCGGCCACCAGCGCCACGTCCAGCCGGTGCTTCAACACACCGTCCAGCAGCTGGTCGGTGGGCGCGGTGTCCAGGATCAGGTCCACTTGCGGATGCTTGCGGTTGAAGGCGGCCAGCACTTGCGGCAGGCGCGCGGCGGCGGTGGTCTCCATCGAACCGATACGCAGCTGGCCGGACGGGCGCTGGTCCAGCTGCACGGCGGCTTGTGCTTCGTCGGCCAGTTGCAGCAGGCGGTCGGCGTAGGCCAGCAGGCGCGTGCCCTCGGCCGTGATCTGCAGCTTGCGGCCGGAGCGATGAAACAGCGGCACGCCCAGCGATTCCTCCAGCTGCGTCAAGCGCGCCGAGACGTTGGACTGCACGCGGTTCAGCCGCGAGGCGGCCAGCGTGACGCTGCCCTCCTCGGCGACCGCCTTGAAAATACGCAGGGCGGAGAGTTCCATAGTCGATTCTTAAAATGAGATAGATGGCTTCATTATTATTCATTTTTTTAAATAGTCAAACCATCCTATAGTTCAGGCATGAAAACCGACCGCGCCATTCTCCTCGCTTGCAGCTTCGCCTTCATCATCGTCCAGCTGGACGTCACCATCGTCAACGTCGCGCTGCCGCAGATCGGCCGCGAACTCGGCGCGGACGTGGCGGCCCTGCAGTGGGTGGTGGACGCCTACACGCTGGGCTTCGCCGTGTTCCTGCTTTCCGCCGGCGCGCTGGGCGACAAGTTCGGCTCGCGCCGCACCTTCCTGACCGGATTCGCGCTGTTCACGGCGGCCTCGCTGGCCTGCGCGATGGCGCCCAACGCCACCGCGCTCAATGTCGGCCGCGCGCTGCAAGGCGTCGGCGCGGCGCTGCTGGTGCCCAGTTCACTCGCCATCCTCAACGCCGCCTACGCCGACGACAAGGCCATGCTGGCCAAGGCCATCGCCTGGTGGACCGCCGCCGGCGGCGTGTCGATCGCGGCCGGGCCGGTGCTGGGCGGGCTGCTGTTGTCGCTGGCCGGCTGGCGCAGCATCTTCTGGGTCAATGTGCCGATCTGCGTGGCCGGCTTCTGGCTCACGCGGCGCGTGGTGCCGGCGCTGGCCGGGCGCGATCCGCATCGCTCGCTGGACCTGGCAGGGCAAGTGCTGGCGGTTGTCGCGCTGACTGGCTTGATCGGCGCCGTGATCGAATTCGAGGCCTTGGGCGGGTCGCACTGGCTGGTGCGTGCCGGCCTGGCCGCCGCCGTGGTGGCGGGAGCGCTGTTCATCCGCGTCGAGGCGCGCAGCCGTTCGCCCATGCTGCCGCTGGGGCTATTCCGCAGCGCGCCCTTCTCCGGCGCGGTGCTGTTCGGCGTGGCGATGAATTTCTCGTACTACGGCGTGATCTTTGTGCTCAGCTTCTACCTGCAAAAGGTGCGCGGCTTCAGCGTGCTGCATGCGGGACTGGTGTTCCTGCCGTTGACGGCCACCTTCATCGTGTCCAACATCGCCAGCGGGTGGATGGCGCCACGCACCGGGCTGCGCACGCCAATGGTGCTCGGCGCCGCGATCGGCGCCAGCGGCTACGCGCTGCTGGGCTGGTTGGGCATATCGAACGACGCCACCTTCCTGCAAATGCTGCCCGGACTGGCGCTGATCCCGGCCGGCATGGGCCTGGCCGTGCCGGCGATGACGACGTCGATCTTGTCCGGCGTGGCACGCGGCCAGGCCGGCACGGCGTCCGCTGTGCTGAACACGGCGCGCCAGGTTGGCGGCGCCCTGGGCGTAGCGACCTTCGGCGCGCTGGTGGCGGCCGACCGTCACGGCCTCATCGGCATGCGGCTGGCGATGGGGATATCGGCCGCGCTGCTGTTGCTGGCGGCGTTGCTGGCGCTGGCGTGCATCCGCCGTCCGGCGCCGGCGCCGCTTCGATCGGTTGCGGACTGTCCTGGATAGTCGGCGGCGACAGGTTGCTGTTGATCGGCGCCGTGCACGCGGTATGTGCGACAGCGCACGCCAGCTTGCAATCGCAGGCGTCCAAATCTGTCATACTGTCGTTTTTTCCTGGCATGAATTGATGGACCCTAGACGAGAACATGTACGACGATTGCTGCAGGTTGACGCGCATATCAGCGACATGGACGGCCAAAACACCGCCGTCACACAGATCATCGACATCTCCCGCATGGGCGTGGCGTTCCTCAGCGACCATGCGCTGCCGCTCGACACCAGTTATGTGATGACCTTCAGCTTTCCCGGCAGCCCGGTCCAGAACAAGGTCACGCTGACGGTGCTGCACAGCGCCCTGATCGGCACGCACGGCCGCTACCGCAACGGGGCGCGCTTCATGACCATCCCCGACGAAGCGGCGGACCTGATCGTCGACTACGTCACCAGCGCGCCCATCAACTAACTTTCTACCAGCCGATATCCCTGAGCAACGGGAACGTCAGGTCGCGCGGCGGCGCCACCTCGTGCGTCAGGTCGCCGTTGATGGACGGCTCCATCAGCTGGTTCGGGAACGCGCTGACGTCGTAGTGCGACACCGACGATCCGGGCTGGTTGGGATCGGGCGCGTACATCAGCACGCGGCCGGCCGCATCGGTGCCGGCGCGTATCGCCAGGTTCACCCCGAGGTTGGCAAACACGCCGGAGTGCGTGCGAGAGCGCGTCGCCAGCGCCGACTTGAGCCGCTTGCCATCGTCCAGCGTGACGCGCACGGCCGGGATCACGATGCTGGTATCGGTGCCGCCCAGGCCGGGCGGCGGCGCGCCGGCCACGTTGTCGGCGATGATGACGCCGATGGCGCCGGCATCCTGAGCGTGCCTGACCTTGACCACGAAGGTGCACGTGCCGCGGTCGATCAGCGCGATGCGGCCCCTGACGGCCAGCGCATTGGCGGGCGATAGCGGATCGCAGGCCAGGCCTTGGCCGGGCGGCGCATCGATCACCGGCATCACCTCGCCGGTCACGCCGGGGCTGGCCAGCGGCGGCCCGAAGCTGGCCGTGCCGACCTGGATGATGCCGGCGACGCTGGCCGGCGCCAACACCGTCAGCACCGGCGTGCCCTGCTGCAGCACCGTGCGCGCGGCCTGGTTGACAATGGCGCCATTCCACGCCAGCTTGCCGGACTTGAGCGCCGACGCCACCCGTTCCGCATCGCTCATGTCCTTCCACAGCTTGCCGGTGCCGGTGTCGAGCAGGAAGTAGTCCCAGATGCTGGGGATGCCGCCCAGCTGTTCGCCGGTCTCCGAATCGGTGTAGGTCTGGAAACCGAATCCATGGCCGAATTCATGTTCCAGCACCGTCACCAAGTCGACCAGCGCGCCGTGATTGTTGTCCAGCCCGAGATAGAACGGCACGCCGGTGAAACAGCCCGGCTGCCCCAGGTTGACGTTGAAGCGGGCGCGGATGTCGGGCGAGTCGGGATCGATGTCCGCACCGAGATACTTGTTGGTTTCCGCCTTGCTGAACCAGGCGTTGGCCACCGGCGCGCCGGCGAAGTCCGAGAACACTTCGAGCGCGCCGGCCGAGCCGAGCACCGCGCCGCCGTCGTTGCACGGCAGCGCCTCCCAGGTGGCGAGGATGCGGATCGGCACGGTGCTGGTCAAGGTGCCGCCCCATTTGCTGGCGGCCGCCTGGAAGGCGTTCAGGCGCTGCGCGCCCAGTGTGGTGCCGGCGTTGCCGCCTACCGGGGCCACGGGCGTGGCGTCGTTGAAGCCGACGCCGTCGGGGTCGCCGTTGACAATGGTGATGGTCGCGGCCGCCCAGGCCAGGGACGAACACAGCAGCGCCACCGCCGCGATGAAGGCTGTCACGGTGCGTTTCATTTTTGTTCTCCCTTGGCATGCGGCGCGATCGAGTATGGGGTTTGCGAATTGTCCAGCACCATGCCGACGCCGCCCTGCGGCGGACGGATCATCCTGGGCGCGGCGGCGCGCGCCTTCGGCCCGGCTGCGCCGGCGCGGATGGCGGCGTCCAGCGCGGCGGCCTGTTCGGGTGTGGGATCGCCCAGCTTGCCGGTGGCGGGGTCTTTGTAGGCCTTGAGTCCGCCGGCGTCCCATCCGGCCGCCGGTTGCGGTGCTGCCTGCCGCGTGACCACGTTCACGTGAGGGAAAGTCATCACACCATCCTCGGGCAGCGCCTGCACTGTCGTTCCCATCAAGGCCAGGCCGGACAACGCCAGCCAGCTGGCCGGCTTGCGTTTGCGGGACACGCCGGCCAGCGCGCACAGGCCGAGCACGACGAGCGCGACGGTGCCTGGCGTGGGTATCGCCGCCGCGTTCACGCTGACGTTGTCGATGCCGATGTAGTCGCCGTTGACGCGGGTATCGTCGACGACGTAACGGAAGGCAAACCGTCCGGTGGCCGGCGCCGCCAGGCCGCCCACCAGCAAGGAACGGTCGAGCCAGCCGGTGTCCGTGGCCGAGTCGAACGCGCCCAGCAGATTGAATCCGCCCAGGCTGGTGCTGGCGCCGTTGGTGCTGAGGTAGACTTCGACCGTGTCGAGGAAGCCCTCGCCGAGCAGGCGCAGGGAAAAGTTCAGCGACTCGCCGTTGGACACGGCCAGCTGCGGCGTCAGCAACCAGTTGCTGATGGCGCCGCCGAAAGTGGCGTTGTTGAGGTTGGCGGCGATATAGGAATCGGCCGCGCCGGTGGCCGCTGGAAACACCGTGGGGACGCCCTGGAACCACGCGGTGCTGCCGGGCGGCGAGCTGTTGTTCACGAACACCCAGCCGTTGGCGGCCAGGGTGCCGACGTCGTTGAAGCCCTCGTTCAGCAACGGCGCGGCGGATGCGGAGACGGTACAACCAGCGGCGACTGCAAGCAGCCCCGCCCAGCGTTTAATCAAGTCCATATCTATCCCCATGAAGAGAAGGTCGAATCGGAAAACTTCGGTGGCACGGCTCAACTTGCCTTGATTAGACCGATGCACGGCTGGTCAGTTCCCGCGTCGGCAAAAAAAATCCGGCGTGGTCGCCGGATGGTGGGAGGGGAAGATTGCCGCTCAGATGGTCGCGGCGTAGTGGCGTGTTTGGTAGGGCAGCAGTTCCTCGACGAACGGCATCAGATCGGCGGAGGCGCCCCATTCGATGGCGCGGACGTCTTTGCATTGATAACCCGTGACTAGCGGCGAGGCCGGCCGGTACGGCTCCAATGATGCGAGCAAATCCAGGGGAGCAAGGCGGCCAAGCTTCGTTATCGCCAGGTCTTCGGGGCAAGGGATCCAAACCGACAAGGGCGCTCACTCGTAACGCGAGCGGAAGCATACTGATGAACAGCGCAACCACCGAACAAATATGCCCTGACCGCATTTGCAGGGACATACCGTTCCGCCAGGCGCTCGCCCAGGTCGCCAAACAGCCGAAGTATTGCCGAGCCAAGAGGAGTCTGCTTCATGTCACGCTCGCTGAAGTTCAAGCACATTCTTGAACGTTCAGCGCCGCGCGCTCTGATATAAGTCAGGTGCGGGGCAAAGCGGACCGTCAGCCGATGGTCGTGTCGATCACCATGCCCGCCTTCAGCGTCAGCGTCACCGGCGTCTTCTCGGCGATTTCGGCCATGCGGGATTTTTGTTCGGCGTCAAGTGCGCCGGTGAAGGACAGCGTGCGCTTGACCATCATCGCGCCGTTCTCGTCGCGCGTCAGCTGCAGGGCGACATCGACCGCGTCCATCGGCCACTGCTTGCGGTCGGCGTACATGCGCAGCGTGATCGCGGTGCACGCGCCCAAGCCGGCCAGCACGAAATCGTACGGCGCCGGGCCCGCGTCGTGGCCGCCGTTGCGCTCCGGCTCGTCGCCGGTCAGCGTATGGCCGCTGACTTCTATCGTGGTTTGGTAACTGTCCTTGCCGATGTGGGCGGTGCCGCGTGCCATATGCTTCTCCTGTGTGAGGCGTCATTTTAGCCGCTCCTCCCGGTGCCAAGTAAAGTATTGTAAATAGCAATTATTACCGCATGAGTTCCAACTAAAATAGCAACCCTTTCAACGACGAACTCGACGGCGCCATCGCACGGGCCCGATTCACCATGCACAAGATCTTCCTGACCGCCTGCCTCGCCGCCCCGCTGACCGCCCTCGCCCAGGACCAGGCCCCGCCCGCCAAACCGGCCGCCAAGCCCACCACCTCGGCCAAGCCGAAGGAAGCGGCGCCGGTGGTGCCGTCGGTCACGGTGGCCGGCGAACGGCCGACCAACCGCATCGACCGCCAGGTGTACGACGTCAAGTCCGACATCAGCAGCACCAACGGCACCGCCGCCGACGCGCTCAACAACGTGCCCTCGGTGGCGGTGGATCCGGACGGCACGGTCACGCTGCGCGGCAGCACCAATGTGCAGATCCTGGTCGACGGCAAGCCGTCCGCCATGCTGCAGGGAGACAACCGCGGCGCCACGCTGCAGGCGATGAACGCCGACGATGTCGAATCGGTCGAGGTGATCAACAACCCCGGCGCGCAGTTCGGCAACGAGGCCGGCGGCGGCCCCATCCTCAACCTGGTGATGCGCCGCAACCGCAAGCCGGGCGGCTTCGCCAACGTCAACGCCAACGGCGGTTACGCCGGCCGCTACAACAGCGCCGCGTCCGGCAGCTACAACGAGGGACCGTGGGGCTTCCAGGGCGGCGTCAACGTGCGCCACGACGGCCGCAACTCCACCGCCGTCGTCAGCCGCGACCGGCTAGACCCGGCCACCGGCGCCTTCGTGCACAGCAGCCAGACCTCGTCCGGCGCGGGCCTGAACGACATGGGCGGCGTCAACGGCACCGTCAGCTACAACCTGGACCAGAACGACACGCTGACCGCCAGCGCGAACTACATGGGGCGCGGCAACGACCAGCGCGGCATCGACCACTACGTCAACGGCGCCACCGCCGGCTTCCCGGCCACCGACTACGTACGCACCACCGCGCGCGACGGCGACGCCAAGAACTTCAGCTGGGGCGGGCGCTACGACCACAAGGGCGCGCTGCCCAACGAGACGCTGAAGATCGACCTGCGCGTATCGGCCTCCGAGAACGACAGCAACAGCGCCTACGCCAACGACTACGCGGCCGGCGGCCTGCCGAACACGCGCGCCAACCAGCGCAACGACAACAGCACCCACATCGTCGACTTCACCGGCGACTACGAGCGGCCGCTGGCCGGCGGCAGCCTCAAGGCGGGCTACAAGGTCGCCACCAACAAGAACAACTTCGACACGCTGTACACCGACATCAATCCGCTGACCCAGGCGGCCATGGTCAATCCGGCGCGCAGCAACCGCTTCGACCTGGAGGAGACCGTGGTGGCGCTGTACGGCTCCTACCAGCTCAAGCTCAATGACCGCTGGGGCGCGCTGGCCGGCCTGCGCACCGAGTACACCGACATGGACATCCACCAGATCACCAGCGGCGTCGAGGCCAAGAACAGCTACACCAATTTGATCCCGAGCTTCTTCGCCACCTACAAGGCGACCGAGACGGCCAACATGCGCTTCGCGTACGCGCGCCGCATCCGCCGTCCGAACGCCAACGACCTCAATCCCTACGTGGTGTACCGCGACGAGTTCAACGTCTCGTCCGGCAATCCGATGCTCAAGCCGACCAAGACCGATTCGTTCGAGGTCGGCTACGAGACCAAGTTCGGCGCGCTGGAGACCAATCTGCGCGGCTACTACCGCAAGGACACCGACGCCATCGTCGACTACCGCACCTTCATCGCCAACAACGTGCTGCTGACCACGCGCCAGAACGGCGAAGGCAGCCACTCGAGCGGATTGGAGTTCACGGTCAGCGGCAAGCTGACGCCGTCGCTGACGCTCAACTCCAGCGGCAACCTGGCGCGCAGCCAGCAGACCACGCAGGACGACAGCGGCGCGCTGGTCACGCGCAGCGCCAACTCTCTGAGCGGGCGCGTGCGGCTGAACTACGCCTACAGCGCCGCCACGCAAGTACAGATGGCCCTGCAAATGCAGGGCAAGACGCTGTCCGGCCAGGGCTACCGCTCGCCGAACCACACCTTCAACCTGAGCGTGCGCCAGGCCGTGACGCCACGCCTGAGCCTGGTCGGCACGGTCACCGACCTGTTCAAGACCAACAAGATGGAGACCGTCATCAACAGCGCCACGCTGCGCGAGACCAGCACGCGCCGCTTCGACGGCCGGGTGTTCTACCTGGGCCTGTCATACCGCCTCGGCGGCCCGGCGAGCGCCGCCGACAACCATACCGAACCCCGCTTCGGCCCGCCGCAAGGCCCCGGCCCAGGCGGCCCCGGCCGCGGCCCTTCGGAAGGCTGAGCCTGCCAAATAAAATTTTGGCCTAGCCTAGAGTCCGCACACAAAA